>JAEHDK010000381.1 GCA_016880465.1 Micromonosporaceae bacterium | reverse complement strand
GGCCGGCCTGCTGGCGGTCGGCGCCGGCGCGTACCTCGCCGCGGTGTTCCTGACCCGCGACGCGCAGCGGCACGCACCCGCGCTCGTCGACGCGTTCCGCCGCAGGGCGCTCGCCGCCGGTGTGGTGGTCGGGCTGCTGGCCGCCGCCGGGCTCGTGGTCGTCGCCTGGGACGCGCCCGACCTCGCCGACCGGCTGCGGCACGGCGTACCCGCACTGCTGGTCGCCGTGTCCGTGGTGGCCGGGCTCGCCTCGATCGCGCTGCTGTACGCGCGCCGCTACGTCACCGTCCGGCTCACCGCCGGCCTCGCCGTTGCGGCCGTGTTGTGGGCCTGGGCCGTGGCCCAGTACCCGGTGCTCCTGCCGCCGGACGTGACCGTCGCGGACGCCGCCGCGCCGCCGGCCGTGCTGCACACCATGGTCGTGGTCACCGCGGTCGGCGCGGCCATACTGCTTCCGTCGCTCTGGTGGCTCCTGCGGCTGTTCCAGTCGCCCGCTCGTACGCCGTGACGGTGACCGACCGGTGAGGGGCGCAGGCACCCCATCGTAGCGTTCGGGGCACCGCAAGTGTAGCGGCCGGTGAATAACCATTTCTGCTGATCAATGGATCCGCCCGTTGTCGCTCTCCGTAGTGCCGGATTCCCGTCAGTCCGTCGTCACCGGAACTGACATGGGGACTGGTCCTCACCACAGGCTGATCCTGCCTACGTCGTGACGGTTGAGGCCGTCTAAGCCTGTCCGGAAACCGGGATGCCGTGAGGATCCGATAACAAGTGTCGATCTTCTGGGCGGTCAGCGGCGCGTCGCGCTGAAGTAGGGCAGGGCCTTGAGGTACGTGCACGGGTAACCACACCCGACATGCCCGACCCCAAGGCCCCATATGACGTTGTACCTGGTCGCCGGCGGCGGCACATCCCCCGACGCGGTTCCGATCGAGGCGCACCTGCCCAGCGCCCGCGTGCCGCGCTACCCGTCGGATATGAGTGATGCCGAGTGGGCGGTGCTCGCACCGCTGGTCCCGGTTGGTGGGCCGGGTCAGCGCGGTGGCCGGCCGCCCGAACATTCCCGCCGCGACATTATCGATGCGATCCGTTACGTGACGCACAACAGTTGCGTGTGGCGGGCGTTGCCGACCGACTTCCCACCCTGGAAGACCGTCTACGACTACCACGCCCGGTGGACCGCTGACGGCACGGTCAACCGGATACACAACGCCCTGCGCGAGCAGGTCCGGGTGGCTGAGGGCCGCCAGCCGCAGCCATCGGCGGCGTTGGTGGACTCGCAGTCGGTACGCGCCGCGGAGACCGTCGCACGCTACAGCCGCGGATTCGATGGTGGCAAGAAAGTCAACGGCCGCAAGCGGCATATCGCCACCGACACCACCGGGCTGCTGCTGGTCGTGCTGGTCACCGCCGCCAGTGTGCAGGACCGCGACGGCGGCCGGGTCCTGCTGTGGGCACTGCATTGCTGCTTCCCTCGGGGCCACCTTCGTCCAATGGTCAATGATCATCATCATGACGCGCAGGCTCGCCCGCTATCGAGCTAACGCTCCTACCTGAACCAGTTTCCGGACAGGCTCTTACTTGCGTTGACCGCTCTAGAGTGGCAACTTGCGGAAACGGGCCAACACATTGCGCGGCGGCTGGCCGAGTACAATCGCGGCGGCGCGATACTGTCGCGATCTGGTATTTCGAACCGGGACATCGCAGGGGCGATGACGTCCATAGACCGACGACGCAACGATATCGACAATGGTGAGCGGCGGCGGAGCCTGCCAGCTGATCCGGCGTTCGGCGCCGATGCCGCCAGAGCGATGGGCGTTTTCCGATGACGACGTACGAGGTGGAGGGGACCGAGGCGGACCAACCGGCTGCTGGTTGATGTTAGGTTTGCCCGCCGGCGTACGGGGTAGCTACCGCAGATGGCCCGTCCGCGGATCGTCATCGTCGGCGCGGGGTTCGCCGGTTTCCACGCCGCCCGTACGCTGACCCGGCTGGCGCGCGGCGCGGCCGACATCGTGCTGGTGAACCCCACCGACTACTTCCTGTACCTGCCGTTACTGCCCGAGGTCGCCGGCGGGATCCTGGATCCCCGGCGGGTGCTCGTCCCGCTCGACGCGACGCTGCCCGGCGTGCGGCAGATCCTCGGCGGGGTGCACACGATCGACCTGGCCGCCCGCCGCATCGGCTACCTGGACCCGGAGGACCGCACCGGCGAGGTCAGGTACGACCGCCTCGTACTCACCGTCGGCAGCGTGAACAAGCTGCTGCCGATCCCCGGTGTCACCGAGCACGCCCACGGGTTCCGCGGCGTCTCGGAGGCGTTGTACCTGCGCGACCACCTCGTCCGGATGATCGAGCTGGCGGACGCGACCGACAACCCGGCCGAGCGGGAAGCCCGGTGCTCGTTCGTGGTGGTCGGCGCCGGCTACACCGGTACCGAGGTCGCCGCGCAGGGCCAGCTGTTCACGGCCGAGCTGGCGCGCCGGCACCCGCGGCTGGCCGGGCAGCGGCTGCGCTGGCTGCTCGTCGACGTGGCCGACCGGGTACTGCCGGGCCTGGACCAGCGGTTGTCCAGCGCGGCCGACCGGGTGCTCCGCGGTCGCGGGATGGAGCTGCGCCTGGGTACCTCGGTGCGCGAGGCCGCCCACGAGGGCGTCCTGCTCAGCGACGGTGACTTCGTGCCGAGCCGGTCGCTGATCTGGTGCGTCGGCGTGCGCCCGGACCCGTTGATCGACAGTCTCGGACTGCCGACGAAACATGGCCGGCTGGTCGTCGACGAGTACCTGTCCGTACCCGGCCGCCCCGAGCTGTTCGCGTGCGGCGACGCGGCCGCGGTTCCCGACCTGACCCGGCCCGGCCAGGTCACCCCGATGACGGCCCAGCACGCGTGGCGCCAGGGCAGGACGGCGGCGCACAACGTCGCGGCCTCGTTCGGCAACCGGCCGCGGCGCGCGTACGAGCACCGGGACCTCGGCTTCGTGGTCGACCTCGGCGGCTGGCAGGCGGCGGCGAACCCGGCCGGGTTCCGGCTGTCCGGCCCGCTCGCGAAGACCGTCACGCGCGGGTTCCACCTGCTGTCGATCCCGGGGAACCGGGTACGCATCGCGGCGGACTGGCTCCTCGACGCGGTTCTCCCCCGGCAGACCGTACAGCTGGGGCTGGTGCGCGCGCCGGCGGTGCCGGTGGACAGCTCCCGCGTCCGGCGGGGCACGGTCACCGTTGGCGCCCAGCCGCCGCGGTGAAGCGTTCCAGTTGCCGGTCGTGCCAGCGGCCCAGCGTGGCGACCGCGAGGAGGGCACCGAGCAAGGCGAGCGCCATGTCCCACTGGGTGTCCCACGAGTCGCCCTGGCTGCCGAGGAACCCGGGGTCACCGCCCGCCACCGCATAGGCGCCGCACCACTCCAGCAGCTCCCAGGCGGCGCTGAACGCCAGCGCGAGGCAGACGGTCAGCGGGTTGAGCCAGCGGCTGTAGCGCAATGGCGACCGGCGCCACAGGATCTCCCGGATCGCGATGCCCGGGGCGATGCCCTGCAGGAAATGCCCGACCCGGTCGAACGGGTTGCGGGCCAACCCGAGCAGCTGCTGCGCCCACTCGCCGAGCGGGGCGCGGGCGTACGTGTAGTGGCCCCCGTAGGCCAGCACCACGAACTGGACGGCAAGGACGGTGCACAGCAGCGACGTGAGCGGGAACCGCCGCCACAGGACGAGGATCACGGCCAGCGCCGCGATGACCCAGATGGTCTCGGAGAACCAGGTACCGAGCCGGTACGGGCGGATCGCCGACCAGCCCAGGGTGCTGACCACGATCGCCAGCAGGAGCACCGGACCACGCCGCATCGCCGCACCGCCTACGGTGTCGGGTCGGGCCGCAGTTGCGCCCAGCGCCGGGCAAGCTCCACCAGCTCCGCGTCGGCGGGTTGGCCGTAGAGCCGCAAGCGCGCCAGACCTCCGTCGGGGTACGCGTCGAGCCGCACGTGGGTGGCCGGCGGCGCATCGTCCACCGGGAACCGGTGCCGGGTGTCCGGCCGCAACGCAGTCCGGCGCAGCAGGTCGAACCAAACGGTCGGATCGGCCAGGTCGGTGACCCGGGCATCTACCCCGCGCACTGCGGCGGCGCCCGGCGCGTTGCCCTTGAAGTGGCTGGTGTCCAGCTCGGCGAGGCGTACCGCACCGGGCACGGCCAGCCGGACCAGGACCCAGTCGTTGCCGTCGTCCCGGCGCCGGGCGGTCTCCCAGCCCTCCCCCATGGTCCGGGCGAGTCCGGGCAGCAGCAGGTTGCTCGGCGACCCGTAGAACCGGTCGCTGCAGTCGACGACGAGGGCGCCGTACTCGGCCGCGGCGAGGTCGAGCACGCCGGCGAGGAACAGCCGGGGGTCCGGCACGGGCTCGCCGTGCACCCGCAGCCGGGCCACCCCGCCGTCCGGGTAGATCGAGAGCCGCACGTGGGTGAACCGGTACGGCACGTCGACCGCGAACTCGTTGCGGGTGTGGCCGCGCAGCGGGGACCGGGGCAGCAGGGTCGTCCAGCCGGCCAGCTCGTCAGGCGCCGGGTACCCGTCGACACAGCACCCCTCCACCGACGCGTACGGCGGGTAGTTGCCGGTGAAGAACGCGGTGTCGACCACCACCCCCTTAACGACGCCGGACACCCCGAGCCGGACGACCGCGTGGTCGTGCCCGGGCTCGCGCCGGCGCCGCGTCTCCCAGCCGTCGTACACCTGGCCCTTGGCCCCGAACGTCCGCGGGGTGAAGGTGGGCGGCTCCGGCTCGACCAGCCGGTCGGCCGGCGCGAAGAACTCGTCGTTGGCGAACGCCACGGTGCCGCCGAAGGCCCGGGAGGCCAGATCGGGCAGCGCGGTGAAGTCGGTCATGGGGCATCCCTGGTCATGCGGCACCCCTGGTCAACAGCTCGCCCTGCGGCGTACCGGTGGGCTCGCCACGCAGCCATACCCGGTGCACGACGCCGGACAGCGTACGGCCGGCGTACGGCGTGACCGGGTGCCGGTGGTGCAGCCGGGCCGGGTCGACGACGAACGTCTCGTCCGGGGCGAACGCGACGAGATCCGCGTCCCGGCCGACCGCGATCGCGCCCTTGCGCCGCAGGCCGGCCAATGCCGCCGGGCGCTCGGCCAGCCAGCGCACCACGTCGGCCAGACCGTGGCCGCGGGCGCGCGCCCCGGTCCACACCAGCGGCAGGGTGAGCTGCAGCGAGGCGATCCCGCCCCAGGCGCCGCCGAAGTCCCCGGTGTCCGGGCACTTGAGCGCGGGCGGGCAGGGCGAGTGATCGGACACGACACAGTCCAGCACGCCGCTCGCCAGCCCGGCCCAGAGCGCCTCCTGGTCGGCCGCGTCCCGGATCGGCGGGCAGCACTTGTACTCCGTACCGCCGTCCGGGACGTCCGCCGCGGTCAGCGTCAGGTAGTGCGGGCACGTCTCCGCGGTGACGTGTACGCCCGCCCGCCGCGCGCCGGCCACCACCGCCAGACCGTCCGATGAGGACAGATGCAGCACGTGTACCCGGGCCCCGGTCCGCCGCGCGGCGTCGACGAGGGTCGCGATGGCCCGGCTCTCGGCCGCCGGGGGCCGGGAGGCGAGGAAGTCGGCGTACCGCCGGGAGCGCGGCGCCGCGCCCAGCTCGGCCGGGTCCTCGGCGTGCACGAGGAACTGCGCGGCCACCGTACGCAGTGCGGCGTCGAGCTGGTCCGGAGTCAGCGGCGGGAACTCCGGTACGCCGGAGTCGACCAGGAAGCACTTGAAGCCGAACACCCCGGCCTCGTGCAGTGCGGGCAGCTCGGCCAGGTGGTCCGGGACCGCGCCGCCCCAGAAGCCCACATCCACGTGGCACCGGCCGGCCGCCGCCCGGCGCTTCTCGGCCAGCGCGGCCACCGAGACCGTGGGCGGCACCGAGTTGAGCGGCATGTCCAGGATGGTCGTCACACCGCCGGCGGCCGCCGCCCGGGTCGCCGTGGCGAAGCCCTCCCACTGGGTACGGCCCGGCTCGTTGACGTGCACGTGAGTGTCGACGAGGCCCGGCAGCAGGACGAGGTCGCCGAGGTCGGTGCCGCCGATGCCGAACGGCTCGACCGCGGCGATCCGGCCGTTCTCGATGCGGACCGCGGCCGGCCGCTCGCCGTCCGGCAGGACCACCCGACGGGCCCGCAACCACCGCGCACTCATAGGCGTTCCAGCGTCGTCCGCGGTACCCCTACCTCGGCCGGGTCTACCGCGCCGCAGTCGAGGCCGCGCAGCAGGAACCCGGCGAGCGCGCGGGCGGTCGCCGGCTCGTCGAGGATCCCGCTGGCGAGCCCGTCGAGGTAGTCGGTGAGCCGGGTACGCGTGGCGGCCAACCCCTCGCGGAAGAACGCGTACGTGGCGGCAAACCGGGTCGGCAGCTGCGCCGGGTGCAGATCCCAGCCCTGGTAGAACCCGCGCTCCAGGGACCGGCGCACGAGCCGGGCGTGCAGCCGCCAGGCGGCCTGCACCGCGGCGGTGTCCCCGACCGGCAGCACGTTGGTGGAGCCGTCCGACAGGCGGACCCCGGTACCCGCCGCGGCCGCCTGGAGCACCGCCTTCGCGTGGTCCGCCGCGGGATGGTCGAGGCTCTGGTACGCCGCCGCGATGCCCAACGCCGCGCTGTAGTCGTACGTGCCGTAGTGCAGTCCGGCGCACCGCCCCTGCGCCGCCTGGATCAACCGGGCGACGGTGGCCGTACCGTCCGCACCCACGATCGCTTGCGGGGTCTCGATCTGCACCTCGAACCGCAGCCGCCCGGCCGGCAGGCCGTGCGCCTCCTCCAACCGTCTACACAGGACCGTCATGGCCTCGACCTGGGCGACCGCGCGCACCTTCGGCAGCGTCACGACGAACCCGTCCGGCAGCACGCCCACGGCGTCGAGGAACGTGTCGAGGGTACGGATGGCCCGGCGCCGGGTACCGGCCTCCAGGCTCTTGATCCGGATGCCGGCGAACGGCGTCGCCCGGACAACGGCGGCGGCCGAGCGCGCCGCCGTGTCCTCGTGCGCGTCGTCGCGGCTCCCGTACCCGTCCTCGAAGTCGACGCGCAGGTCCTCGATCGGTTCGCGGATGAGCTTCGCGGTCACCCGTTCGCGCAGCTCCGCACCGAACGGCAGGGGCGCGTGCGCGGTCAGCGCCTGCAACGCCGCGGCGCCCCACTCGTCCACCACCGACGGGTGGCTGCGGTGGGCGGGCACGTACACCGTGTGCACCGGCTGCCGGCCGCGCGGGTCGCCCGGGTACCACCGGCGCAGCTGCCCGTCGAGCGGTGCGAGCCGGTCGTCCAGCTCCGCGTAGACCTCATCGGCGAGCATCAGTCGACCAGCCGGTAGGCCGGGATGGTGAGGAAGTCGACGAACTCGTCGCCGAGCGCCACCTGCTCGAAGAGCGTCCGCGCCGCGGCGAACCGGCCGGCGGCGTACGCCTGTTCGCCGAGCGCGGCACGGATCCGAGCCAGCTCCTCGTCCTCGATGGCGCGCACCAGGTCGGCGGTCACCGGTACGCCGCCGTCCAGCCGTACCCCCTGCTGGATCCACTGCCAGACCTGCGAGCGGGAGATCTCGGCGGTGGCCGCGTCCTCCATGAGGTTGTTGATGGCGACCGCGCCATTGCCGCCCAGCCACGCCTCCAGGTACTGCAGCGCCACCGACACGTTGCCCCGCAGGCCGGCCTCGGTCACCGCGCCCGGCGTCGCGGCGACGTCGAGCAGCTGCTCGGCGGTGACCGTGACGTCGCGCTGCCGGTCGAGCTGGTTGGGCCGGTCGCCGAGCACCCGGTCGAACACCTCCCGGCAGACATCCACCAGGTCGGGGTGCGCCACCCACGAGCCGTCGAACCCGTCCGCCGCCTCCCGTTCCTTGTCCTCGCGCACCCTGGCCAGGGCGACCTCGTTCACCTGCGGGTCGCGCCGGCTCGGGATGAAGGCCGCCATGCCGCCCATGGCGAACGCGCTGCGCCGGTGGCAGGTCGCCACGAGCAGCTCGGTGTACGCGCGTAGGAACGGCGCGGTCATCGTGACGGCGCCGCGGTCCGGCAGGACGAACCGCGCACCCTGATCACGGAAGATCTTGATGACGCTGAACAGGTAGTCCCAGCGGCCCGCGTTCAACCCGGACGCGTACGGCCCGAGCGCGTACAGGATCTCGTCCATCTCGAATGCGGCCGGGATGGTCTCGATGAGCACCGTGGCCCGGATCGTGCCGGCCGGCACCCGCAGTGCCTCCTCGGCGTACGCGAACACGTCGCGCCACAGCCGCGCCTCGTGCTGGCTCTCCAGCTTCGGCAGGTAGAAGTACGGCGCGCTGCCGCGGGCCAGCAGCTCGTGCGCGTTGTGGAAGAAGTACAGCCCGAAGTCGACGAGCGCGCCCGCGGCCGGCCGGCCGTCGACGGCGACGTGCCGCTCGTCGAGATGCCAACCGCGCGGCCGCATGACGATCGCCGGGAGCGGCCGGTCGGTACGCAGCTCGTACCGGCGCCCGTCCGGGGCCTCGTACGAGATCGTGCGGCGTACCGCTGCGTACAGGTTCTCCTGACCACCGACCACGTTGGCCCAGTGCGGCGTGTTGGCGTCCTCGTGGTCGGCGAGCCAGACCTGGGCGCCCGAGTTCAGCGCGTTGATCGTCATCTTGCGTTCGGTCGGCCCGGTGATCTCGACGCGCCGGTTGGTGAGATCGGCCGGCGCGGCCGGGGCGCGCCAGTCGCCGGCCCGGATCTCCGCCGTCTCGGGCCGGAAGTCGAGCCGGCCGGTACGGGCGATCTCGGCACGCCGGGCCGTACGCGCGGCCAGCAGCTCGGCCCGCCGCGGACCGAACCGCCGCTGCAGGTCCTCGACGAACCCGCCCGCCGCCGTGCTCAGTACGTCCATTGTGGACCCTCCGTGAGGTGCTCGGGGCGCACCGGGACCCGCCCCAGTG
>JAEHDK010000037.1 GCA_016880465.1 Micromonosporaceae bacterium | reverse complement strand
GGCGGGGCGTAGCGGACCGCGCGCCAGGTCCCGTCCGGCACGTCACCGCACCGGCCGGACCAGAGCGTCAGGGTTGACAGATCGATAAACGTGCACTTATCTCTACATGACAACGTTGTCATCTGTCCCGCAGGGAGGAGACCGTCATGCTCCGGAGATCCCTGGCCGTCGCGGCCGGCGTACTGCTCGCCGCCGGCGCGGTCGTCATTGTCGACGCGCCCGCGCACGCCGCCGTCCTCAACCTGACGCAGTACGTCAACCCGTTCATCGGCAGCGACGACAGCAACTCGCCCAACCCGGTCGGCGGCGGGGCGGGGGGCAGTACCGTGCCCGGACCCGTCCTGCCGTTCGGCATGGTGCAGTTCAGCCCGGACACGCCCACCGCCTCGCCGTCCGGGTACCGGTTCAGCGACACCCAGATCCAGGAGTTCAGCCTCACCCACTTCAACGGCGCGGGCTGCCCGAACAACGAGGACATCGGCCTGCTGCCGATCACCGGAAACCTCGGCGCCTCACCGGGTACGAGCTGGACCAGCTACCAGGCGACCCAGGCCAAGGGCAGCGAGGTGGCGCAGGCCGGGTACTACAAGGCGGTCCTGTCGACCTACGGCAACACCCAGGCCGAGCTGACCGCGACCCGGCGTACCGCGCTGATGCGGCTCACGTACCCGTCGTCGGCGACCGCGAAGGTGCTGATCAACACCAGCCGCAGCGCCACCGGCAACCGGAGCGGCTCGCTGTCGATCAGTGGCGGCACGGTCACCGGTACGTTCACCGGCGGCGGGTTCTGCGGCTCCTCGAAGACCTACCAGATCTTCTTCCGGATGGAGTTCGACCGTACCCCGTCGAGCGTGGGCACCTGGCTCGGCGGCACGATCTCGTCCGGCTCGACGAGTACGAGCGGCACGAACTCCGGCGGCTGGCTGAACTTCGACACCACGGCCAACGCGGTGGTGCAGGTGCGCATCGGCATCTCCTTCGTGAGCCAGGCGGGCGCGCAGGCGAACCTCACCGGCGAGCAGACCGGGTTCAACTTCGCCGGGGTACGCGCGGCCGCGGACACCGAGTGGAACACGATCCTCAACCGGGTGCAGGCGACCGGCGGGTCAGCAGGCGACCTGCAGAAGTTCTACACGGCGCTGTACCACGTGTTCCTCAACCCGAACATCGCAAGCGACGTCAACGGGCAGTACCGCGGCTTCGACAACGCGATCCACACGTCGGGCCGCACCATCTACCAGAACTACTCGGGCTGGGACATCTACCGGTCCTGGGCGGCGCTCATCGCGCTGATCGCACCGAACGAGGCGGCCGACATCGCCAACTCGATGGTGCTCGACGGCCAGCAGGGTGGGTTGATTCCCAAGTGGTCACACAACCACAATGAACATTTCGTGATGACCGGGGACCCCGGACCGGTGATCGTGTCGAGCCTGAACGCCTTTGGTATCACCAACTTCGACACCACGGCCGCGCTCAACCTGATGAACGCGTCGTCCACCGGCGGTACGACGCAGGGCGGCGCGATCCGCGGCCGGCAGGGTGAGTACACCGCCCAACACTTCATCGACGAGGACCCGTCGGACTCGTTGGAGTACTCGGCCTCCGACTTCGCGGTCGCGCAGTTCGCGCAGCGGCAGGGCAACACCGGCATGTACAACACGTACATCGCGCGGGCCCAGTGGTGGGCCAACGTGTTCAGCACCGAGTCGTCCTATGTGCACCGGCGCAACCCGGACGGTACGTGGGTCTGGCCGCTGAATCCGGCGAGCGACGCCAACTACACCGAGGGCAACGCCTCCCAGTACACCTGGATGGTCACCTACAACTTCGCCAGCCTCATCAACCTGATGGGCGGGCCGGTGACCGCGCGGCAGCGCCTCGACCACCACTTCACCCAGCTCAACGGCGGGCTCACGCAGCCGTTCTTCTACATCGGCAACGAGCCCGAGCACGGCGTGCCGTGGGCCTACAACTTCGCCCGGTTCCCGGCCGGCACGTCGGCCGCCGTACGCCGGGTGATGAACGAGTCGTACACGACCGGCGCGGGTGGGCTGCCCGGCAACGAGGACCTCGGCGCGACCTCGGCGTGGTTCGTCTGGGCGGCGCTCGGCATGTACCCGGCGACCCCGGGCGCGGACACGCTGGCGCTGCACGGCCCGCTGTTCGGATCGGTGCTGATCGACCGGCCGGCCGGCGACATCCAGATCAACGGTACCGGCGCCGGCCAGGGAGCCCAGTACGTGCAGAGCGCCACGCTCGGCGGTACCTCGTTGAGCCGTAGCTACATCCGCTACCCGGAGATCGCCGGCGGGGCGACGCTGAACTTCACGATGGGCTCGGCCGCATCGTCGTGGGGTACGGGCGCCGCCGACGTACCGCCGTCCTTCAACGACGGGTGGACTCCGCCGCCGGCCGCCCCGAGCCTGGGTACGAACCTGGCGCTGCACAAGCCGGCCACCGGCTCGGCGCCCTGCGCGGCCAGCGAGGGCCCGGCGAAGGCGTTCGACGGCGCGCTCGCGGTGAGCAGCAAGTGGTGCTCGACCGCGGCCGGTACGAAGTTCCTCCAGGTCGACCTCGGCTCGGCGATGAACGTGTCCTCGTTCGTGGTCAAGCACGCCGGCCTCGGCGGCGAGAACACCGGCTGGAACACGGGCGCATTCAACATCCAGACCAGCACCGACGGTACGACGTTCACGACCCGGGCGACCGTGTCCGGCAACCGGTCCAGCCGTACGTACCACCCG
>JAEHDK010000380.1 GCA_016880465.1 Micromonosporaceae bacterium | reverse complement strand
TCGGCGACTCCCGCAGCCGGTTCTCCAACCAGCGCTTCGCGGGTACGTCGAGGAAGTTGTCCGGCTCGTCCAGCAGCAGCACCTCGTCGTCGCCGCGGAGCAGCAGCTCGAGCGCGAACCGCTTCTGCTCGCCGCCGGACAGCGTACGTACGAGCCGGTCCTTGGTGGACTCCCACGGCAGGTCCAGCACCGCAACGCTCACCGTGTCGAAGAGCACCTCCGCGTCGTAGCCGCCCACCTCGCCCCACCCGGTCAGCGCCTCGGCGTACCCCAGCTGTGCCTTGTGCGCGGCGGCGCTGAGCCGGCCGCGGGCCTCCGCGGCGTGCAGGGCGCGTTCCGCCGCCACGAGCCGCTCACCCGCCGCTCGCAGCCGCGGCGCCGCGACCTCGAGGGCGAGTTCCGCGAGGGTACGGGAGTCCGCCCGGTCGTCGTGGCCCAACCGCCCGATGAGCTGACGCATCACGCCGAGGCCGCCCGAGCGCGCGACGGTGCCGATCCGCACCGGCAGATCGCCGGCTACCATCCGGAGCAGCGTGGTCTTACCGGCCCCGTTCGGCCCGACGAGCGCGACCTTGGCGCCCTCGCCGACCCGGAACGAGATGTCCGCAAAGAGCACCCGCCCGTCCGGCAGCGTGTGCCCGACCCCGGCCACGTCCACGTATCCCACGGGGGAATCGTGGCACCCGGCTCAACTGGTTTCTTCAGCTCGATGCGGTGACCCGAAGTACCCGGTAGCCCTTCTGGGACGCGTGCCGCTCGACCGTCCAGCCGTGGTCGACGAGCCACCGGTGCAGCGAGTCGGCGCCCAGGTGGCGCGCGATCACGAGCCAGGCCGTACCGCCCGGGGCGAGCCTGGGCAGCCACCGGCCGAGCAGAGCGTGCAGCTCCGGCTTGCCGATGCGGATCGGCGGGTTGCTCCAGATCTCGTCGAACCGTACGTCCTGCGGCACCTCGTCGGGCGTCGCGGCGACCACCCGGAGGCCCAGGTTCGCGGCGTTCTCGCGGACGAGATCGAGCGCGCGCTGGTTGACATCGACCGCGTAAACGGTCGCGCCGGGCGCGTGTGCGGCCAGTACGCAGGCGATCGCGCCGTACCCCGAGCCGAGGTCGAGCAGCCGGCCGGCACCGGTGGGCAGCGGGGCCTTGCGCAGGAGCACCGCCGTACCCGGGTCGAGGCGGCCCGCGGAGAAGACGCCCGACGAGGCCACCAGCCGCAGGGTCAGGCCACCGACGGTCACCTCGACGGTACGGGCGCGGGCGGTGACCTCGGGCGCGGGGCTGAAGTAGTGATCGCCGTTCACGTGACGCATTGTCACCCTTGTGTCGACGGGGCATACGCAGGCTTATCACTCAAACGAGCGTCCGTTAGCCTATGCGACGTGGCAGGGTACGGGTCGGAGCGGGGCGGGTGGTCTTCGCCCCCTCGCCAGACACCGTCCCGGTGGAGCGGCCGGTCGGATCCCGACGACCCGGCGACCCGGTATGACGGCCCCGACGAGCTGCGTGGCGGCCGGTCCAGCGGCCCGCGGCACGGGCGGGACGACCTGCGCCCGGCCGATCGGGACGGCCGGCGTCGTGACCCGCTCGACGACGGACCGAACGACGGGCTCAGCTGGCGGGAGCGGTACCGTTCGGCCGGCCGGTCCACCGATGGGGGACGCGGCGACGACCCGGGCCGGCGGCGGGCAGCCGACGACGGTGTCGGCCGGCGG
>JAEHDK010000379.1 GCA_016880465.1 Micromonosporaceae bacterium | reverse complement strand
GGCTGGCCGCGCCGGGCCGAGCCGGCGAGCAGGTCCCAGTACCCGGCGCCGAAGTCCGCCCCACCGAACAGCGCGTACGCCGTGAGCGAGACGAACAGCAGGCCCAGCAGCCAGTCAGCGGCGGTCACGGCACCGGCTCCGGCTCCTCCTGTGGGGCGAGCCGCGCCCGCCGGTCGCGGGCAAAACGGCGCAGCACGTACCCGGTCGCGATGGTCAAGAAAACATAGACAATAACTAATATTAAAAGGCCGGTACGCAGGCCCGGCGCCGGGTTCACCGCGTCTGCCGTGCGCAGGATGCCGTACGCCACCCAGGGCTGGCGGCCGACCTCGGTGGTCGTCCAGCCGGCCTCGAGCGCGACGACCGCGGCCGGCCCGCACAGCGCCGCGGCGCGCAGGAACCAGCGGCTGCGCGGCATGGTCCGCCGGCGCCACCAGACGAACCCGTACCAGGCGGCGACCGCGACCATCGCGAGGCCCGCCGCGACCATGGTCTGGAACGCCAGGTGTACCACGTTGACCGGCGGCCGGTCCTCGGGTGGCACCTCGTTGAGGCCGAGGATCTGCGCGTTCGGGCTCCCGTGCGCGAGCAGGGACAGGCCGTTCGGGATCGGGATGGCGTATCGCATCTGCCCGTCCACCACCACCCCGCCCACGTGCAGGGGTACGCCGTTAGCGGTGTGCTGCACGCCCTCCATCGCGGCCAGCTTGGTGGGCTGGTAGTCGGCCACGAACCGGGCGATCCAGTCGCCCACGACGACCTGCACCGGGCTGAGCACAGCCGCGACCGTGAACGGCACGAGGAAACCCAGCCGGTGGTACCGGTCGCGGTGGCCGCGCAGCATGCCCACCGCGTACACGCTGGCCGTCAGGAAGCCGGCCACGATGAACGCGGCGATCATCATGTGAACGGTCTGCGGCGGCGTCGCCGGGTTGAACATCGCCCGCCACGGATCGGCGCCCGTCACCTTGCCGGACTCCAGGTCGAACCCGCGTGGCTGGTTCATCCAGGCGTTCGCGCTGACGACGAAGAACGTGCCGGCGATACCGGCCAGCAGTATCGGTACGCCGGACAGCAGGTGTACCCGCGGCCGCAGCCGGTCCCAGCCGTACAGGTAGACGCCGAGGAAGATCGCTTCCACGAAGAACGCGAACCCCTCCATGGTGAACGGGAGCCCGATCACCGACCCGAACATCCCCATGAGCCCCGGCCACAGCAGGCCCATCTCGAAGCTCAGGATCGTGCCGGAGACGGCCCCCACCGCGAACAGCACCCCCATGGCGCGGGCCCACCGGCGGGCCAGCCGCTGGTACTCCGGGTCTCCGGTACGGTGGCCGCGCCACTCGGCGAACAGGGTGAAGGCGGGCATGGCGACACCGAAGCAGGCGAGGATGATGTGCCAGCCGAGCGACAACGCCATCTGCGTTCGCGCGGCGGTCAGGTCGGCCGGCGTCGCGGCCTCTGCCAGCAGCATGACCCCTCGTACCCGGCACAGTGGAGATCACACGCGTACGCTGGCCGCCATGGCTGACCCCATCGGCACCCGGGCGCTCGGCGGCCTGGTGGTGTCTGCGCAGGGGCTGGGCTGCATGGGCATGTCGCAGTCGTACGGCCCGGCCGACACCGACGAGTCGATCGCGACCATCCACCGCGCCCTCGAGCTGGGCGTGTTCTTCCTGGACACCGCCGACGTCTACGGCAACGGGCACAACGAGGAGCTCGTCGGCCGGGCCACTGCCGGGCGCCGGGACGAGGTCGTGGTCGCGACCAAGTTCGCGCTGCGCCACGACCCCGGCGGCGAGCTGAGGGTCGACGGCCGGCCGGAGTACGTACGGTCCGCGTGTGAGGCGAGCCTGCGCCGGCTCGGTACCGACCATATCGACCTGTACTACCAGCACCGGGTCGACCCGGCGGTGCCGATCGAGGAGACCGTCGGCGCGATGGCCGAGCTGGTCGGCGCCGGCAAGGTGCGTCACCTCGGGCTCTCCGAGGCCAGCGCGCGCAGCCTGGCCCGGGCCGCCGCCGTCCATCCGATCGCCGCGCTGCAGAGCGAGTGGTCCCTGTGGACCCGCGACATCGAGAAGGAGGTGCTCGGCACGGCGCGGCGGCTCGGCGTCGGGATCGTGCCGTTCAGCCCGCTCGGCCGCGGGTTCCTCACCGGCGCTATCCGTAGTGCCGACGACTTCGGCCCGGACGACTTCCGGCGTACGAACCCCCGGTTCCAGGGTGACAACCTCACCGCGAACCTCCGCCTCGTCGACGAGGTCAACCGGCTGGCCGCGGCCAAGGGCTGCACCGCCGGCCAGTTCGCGCTCGCCTGGGTCATGGCCAAGGGCGGCGATGTGGCACCGATCCCGGGCACCAAACGGCGCCGCTACCTCGAGGAGAACGTGGCCGCGGCACAGGTGTCGCTGACCGACGAGGACCTCGCCCGGCTCGCTGGAATCGTCCCGCCCGAGGCGGTCGCCGGCAGCCGGTACGCGAACGCCGGGTACACCTACGGCGACAGCCCCGAGCAGTGAGCCACGACGGCACCGGCGTGCGCTTCGCCGCCGAGATGCTCGCCGCCGACGTGGCCTCCACCGCACTCGGGATCACGCTCGTCGAGCTCGCCCCCGGCCGGGCGGTGGCCCGGATGGCGGTCACCGAGAACATGCTGAACGGGCACCGGATCTGCCACGGCGGGTACGTGTTCCTGCTCGCCGACACCGCGTTCGCGCTGGCCTGCAACAGCTACGGGCAGGCGACCGTGGCGGCCGGCGCGGACGTCTCGTTCGTACGGCCGGTGGGCCCGGGCGAGACGCTGGTCGCATCGGCCGTCGAGCGGGTCCGCTACGGCAGCAGCGGCATCTACGACGTGACCATCGCCACCGCGGACGGCGCGGTGGTGGCCGAGTTCCGCGGGCGCAGCCGGACCGTCGGCGGCCCGGCGCAGCGGCGGGAGGGTGACCGATGAGCCGCCGGCTGGGTACCGCGCCCGACCCGGGCACGCTCGACCCGATCGAACGCGCGTCCGCCGACGAGCTGGCCGCGCTCCAGCTCGATCGTCTACAGTGGACGCTTCGGCACGCGTACGACAACGTGCCGTTCTACCGGCGTACGTTCGACGCGGCCGGGGTGCATCCGACGGACTGCCGCTCGCTCGCCGATCTCGCCAGGTTCCCGTTCACCACCAAGGCCCACCTGCGCGACGGGTACCCGTTCGGCATGTTCGCGGTCCCGCGCGAGCGGGTGATCCGGGTGCACGCGTCCAGCGGTACGACCGGCCGCCCGACGGTCGTCGGGTACACCGCCGCCGACATCGCGATGTGGTCGGACGTGATGGCCCGGTCGATCCGGGCCGCCGGCGGCCGGCCGGGCGACATCGTGCACGTGGCGTACGGCTACGGCCTGTTCACCGGCGGGCTGGGCGCCCACTACGGCGCCGAGCGGCTGGGCTGCACGGTGGTGCCGGTGTCCGGCGGGATGACGGCCCGGCAGGTGCAGCTCATCACCGACTTCCGGCCGGACGTCATCATGGTGACGCCGTCGTACCTGCTCGCGATCGTCGACGAGTTCGTCCGGCAGGGGCTCGACCCGCGCGCGTCGTCACTGCGTACCGCGATCCTCGGCGCTGAGCCGTGGACCCAGGAGATGCGCGCCGAGATCGAGGACCGGCTCGACCTGGACGCGGTGGACATCTACGGGCTATCCGAGGTCGTCGGCCCCGGCGTCGCCAACGAGTGCGTGGAGACCAAGGACGGGCTGCACATCTGGGAGGACCACTTCTACCCGGAGATCGTCGATCCGGAGACCGGCGAGGTGCAGCCCGGTGGCGCGGCCGGCGAGCTGGTCTTCACGTCGCTCACCAAGGAGGCGCTGCCGGTCATCCGGTACCGCACCCGCGACCTGTCGCGGCTGCTGCCCGGTACCGCCCGGCCGGCCTTCCGGCGGATGGAGAAGGTGACCGGGCGCAGCGACGATATGATCATCCTGCGCGGGGTCAACCTGTTCCCGACGCAGATCGAGGAGCTGATCCTGCGCATCCCCGGCCTCGCCCCGCACTTCCAGCTGGTGCGCCGCCGCGCCGGCCGGCTCGACGAGCTGACCGTACGGGTGGAGGCCCGGCCCGACGCGCCGGGCGAGCGGCGGGCCGCGGCGGCGGCCGAACTGGTCGCGGCCGTGAAGGGCACGATAGGCGTGACGGTCGCCGTCGAGGTGCTCGATCCCGGCGAAGTGGAGCGGTCGCAGGGCAAGATGGTGCGGATCGTCGACCAACGCTAGCCCGCCACTGCGGCCAGCGGCGGCTCGTACGGGATACCGCGCCGGTCCGCCGCGGGCAGCCGCCACGGTTCGTGCACGGCGCGGCCCGGAATGCCGGCGAGCTCGGGCACCCAGCGGCGCACGTACGCCCCGTCGGGATCGAACCGCCGCGCCTGGCGGAGCTCGTTGAACTGCCGGTGCGGCCGCGGGTCGTTGCCGGTTCCGGCAACCCATTGCCAGTTGCCGCGGTTGTTCGCCACGTCGGCGTCGAGCAGCAGGCTCTCGTACCACTGCGCCCCGTCCCGCCAGTCGAGGCCGAGCCGCTTGGTGAGGAAGCCGGCCGTGATCAGCCGCGCTCGGTTGTGCATGAACCCCTGGGCGGCGAGCTGGCGCATGCCGGCGTCCACAATGGGCACTCCGGTGTGGCCCGCCTGCCAGGCGCCCAGGGCGGCGGAGTCGTAGCACCACTGTTCGGTCACGCCGGGGCGGTACGCCCGTCGGGCCAACGCCGGGAACCCGGCGAGCACCTGCTGGTAGAAGTCGCGCCAGCACAGCTGGCGGACGAAGTCGGGGTCGGTCACGGCCTCGGCCACGGTCAGCGGGGACACGCAGCCGTAGTGGAGGTACGCGCTGAGGTGCGAGGTACGGTCGGCCGCGAGGTCGTCGTGGTAGCCGGCGTACCCGGGCGCGCGGGGTCGCCAGCTCGCCAGCCGCCGGCGGGCGGCCGACTCGCCGCCCGGCTGGACGTCCGGCG
>JAEHDK010000378.1 GCA_016880465.1 Micromonosporaceae bacterium | reverse complement strand
TGCCTTGACACTGACTGCCATAGTTACTGTCTGAGTCAAGCAGTGACTGCCTAGCCAATGACTGCCTACCCCGGGGGTGTGGGGGCCATGTGCGCGTGGAAAGGACACTCGCCGCGACGCCGAACCGGGCGCCCTCCTCCTCGGTGAACGCGACCACCGCGACCGGCCGCGCCGGAGTCCTGCCGCGGGCGCGCAGCTCATCGAGGGCAAGGAAGGCGGAGACGATCCCGAGTGGACCGTCGTACGCCCCGCCGTGCGGCACCGAGTCGAGGTGGCTCCCGGTGACCACCGCGCCGCCGGCCGCGGGGTCGCCGAGCCAGGCCCACAGGTTCCCGTTGCGATCGTTCTGCACGGCAAGCCCGCGGGCGGACGCCTGGGTGGCGAACCAGGACCGGCACGCCAGGTTCGCGGCGGACCACGAGTACCGCAGGTACCCGCCGCTGTCCGCGTCCCGGCCGATCGGCAGCAGCGTGTCCCACAGCTCGCGGAAGCGGCTCATGACTGGGCTATCGATGACTCGCGCATCGGCACGCGCACGCCCGCCTGCCCGGCCACCTGTTCCGCCAGCTCGTACCCCGCGTCGACGTGCCGGATCACGCCCATGCCCGGATCGTTCGACAGCACCCGGGCGATCTTCTCGGCGGCGAGCGGCGAGCCGTCCGCGACCGTCACCTGCCCGGCGTGGATGGACTTGCCGATGCCCACGCCGCCGCCGTGGTGGATGGACACCCAGGAGGCGCCGCTCGCGGTGTTCACCAGCGCGTTCAGTAGCGGCCAGTCGGCGATCGCATCGGAGCCGTCGGCCATCGCCTCGGTCTCCCGGTACGGCGAGGCCACCGAGCCGCAGTCGAGGTGGTCGCGCCCGATCACCACCGGGGCCCGTAACTGTCCACTCGCGACCATCTCGTTGAACCGCAGCCCGGCCCGGTCGCGCTCGCCGTACCCGAGCCAGCAGATGCGGGCCGGCAGCCCCTGGAAGGCGACCCGCTCGCCGGCCAGCCGGATCCACCGGGCCAGCGACTCGTTCTCCGGGAACAGGTCGAGGATCGCCGCGTCGGTGGCCGCGATGTCCGCCGGGTCGCCGCTCAGCGCCACCCACCGGAACGGGCCCTTGCCTTGGCAGAACAACGGCCGCAGGTAGGCGGGTACGAACCCGGGGAACGCGAACGCCCGCTGGTAGCCGCCGGCCGCGGCCTCGGCGCGCAGCGAGTTGCCGTAGTCGAACACCTCCGCGCCCGCGTCCAGGAAGCCCACCATCCCCGCCACGTGCCGAGCCATCGAGGCGCGGGCCCGGTCGGTGAACTCCTCCGGCTTGCGGGCGGCGTAGTCCGGCGCGTCGCCCGGATCCACCCCCTCCGGTACGTACGACAGGGGGTCGTGCGCGCTCGTCTGATCGGTCACGATGTCGACCGGCACTCCGCGACGCAGCAGCTCGGGCACGACCGTGGCGGCGTTGCCGACCACGCCGACGGACAGCGCCTGCCGGTCGGCCCGGGCGGCGACGGCCAGCGTGACCGCGTCGTCCACAGTGGACGCGATGGTGTCCAGGTACCGGTTGTCGACCCGGCGGCGCAGCCGGGCCGGGTTCACGTCGACGACCAGGCAGGCGCCGCCGTTCATCGTCACGGCCAGCGGCTGGGCCCCGCCCATCCCGCCGCAGCCGCCGGTCAGCGTGAGCGTGCCGGCCAGCGTACCGCCGAACCGCTTGGCGGCCACCGCGGCGAACGTCTCGTACGTGCCCTGCAGGATCCCCTGCGTACCGATGTAGATCCACGAGCCGGCGGTCATCTGGCCGTACATGATGAGGCCCAGCTTCTCCAGCCGGCGGAACTCGGGCCAGGTGGCCCAGTCGCCCACCAGATTGGAGTTCGCGAGCAACACCCGAGGGGCCCACTCGTGGGTACGGAAGACGCCTACCGGCCGGCCCGACTGCACCAGCATGGTCTCGTCGTCGGCGAGCGTGGTCAGCGTACGCACGAGCGCGTGGAACGAGGGCCAGTCGCGCGCCGCCTTCCCGGTGCCGCCGTAGACCACCAGGTCCTCGGGCCGCTCGGCAACGTCGGGATCGAGGTTGTTCTGCAGCATCCGCAGCGCCGCCTCCTGCGGCCACCCTCGAGCGGTGAGCGCGGTGCCTCGCGGCGCGCGTACCGGTTCGTACATTGTGGACCCTCCTCAGGGGACGAATACCGATCGCCGGGCGGCGGACTGCTCGAACTCTTCCAGCCGGCGCTGGGCGTCGGCCGGCGCCGCGTCGCACATGGCATGCAGCAGCACCATCGCGAGCGCCATGGGCGCCGCGTGCAGGTCGAACACGAGCTGGGAACCGACCGGCGCGGCGAGCGTCAGGTCGGACCGGGCAGCGGCCGGGCTGGCCGGCGAGTCGGTGATCGTCACCACGGCCAGCCCGGCCGTCCGGGCCTCGCGCAGCGCATCGAGGACCTCCCGTGGGTAGCGCGGTAGCACCACTGCCAGCATGGCCCGGGCGCCGGCCACGCGGGCCTGTTCCAGCCGATCGGCCAGCAGGCTGCCGCCGTGGTCGAGGACGCGGACGTCTGGGTGGATCTTGGCTGCGAAGAAGCCGAAGTAGCTGGCGAGTGGCGCGGCCGCCCGGAGGCCGACCACGGGCAGCGGCCGGCTGGCGGCCAGCAGCTCGCCGGCCCGGCGCACGGCCGTCCGGTCGGCCAGCTGGTCGGCGAGCCGGCCGAGATGGTCGCGTTCGGCATCGATCGCGCGCTGCCACTTGTTGCGTTGGCCGCCGCCCGTGCCGGCCGGTGCCGGCCGCGGCGCTGGGACCGCGGCGGTGCCCGCCTGGACGACGAGGTCGCGGATGTGCCGGCGGAGCGCCGGGTACCCGTCGTAGCCGAGCGCGGTGGCGAACCGGGTCACCGACGGCTGGCTCACGCTGGCCAGCTCGGCGACCTCGCCGCTGGACAGGTACGCCGCCCGGTCGGCGTGTTCGACCAGGCATCCGGCGATGCGCCGCTGGGTCGGCGTGAGGCGAGCCCCCTCGAACAGGCGGGCGACGGCGAGTTGCACAGCCGTGACTGTATGCAAGTCTTCATTCAAGCGCTAGTCAAGAAATGGCGGACACGAAGTCTTTTTGTTTCCTGGCCGGGTGTGGAAAACTGCGGCACAGTGTTGTTTGTTGCGTTACTTGGCGTGATTCAGCAGTTGCTCAGCGGAGTAATAGCTGGTCATGTCATGCCCCGAGCCCCACCGGCTGCGACCTAGCCGGTTTACGGGGCTGGCCCCCGTACTTGCCGGCGTTCCGTCAATCGAATGACAGCCGGCCTGGTTTCCCCCTCGTTGACCGGTCCGGCTGCTGAACAGGGAGAACGACCAGCTTGAATACTTGGGACAGGGGCACGGACCCCACCTACTCGCACGGGCCGGACTATCTGCCCGTGCCGTCACGACCGGCCATCCCCGAACCGACACCAGCACCGCAGCCGACCCCATCGACCCATTTCCGGCAGCGCCTGACAATCGTGCTCCTCGCCGCGTTTGTCCTGGTCGCTGGCGGCGTGGTGATGGCGAAATTCAGCTCGCCCAGCTTCGGCCAGAGTGGTGAAGCGGCGATCAACCGCGCGCAGCAGGCGGCAATGGACATTTCAGGCTGCGTACCGTCGACCGGCCCGACCCCTACCCAGAGCGCGACGCCCGGCCCGGAGCCGAGCACCACACCGGGCAGCCCGACGCCGAGCGGCAGCACGACCGTCCCGCCGGCCGACCCCAACTCGCCCAAGCCGAACGCGGCGAACACCGGCCCGCGGTACAGCACCACCCGGACGATCACCGCCGCGGCGGCGATGACCGAGCTGCGGGCCACCAAGAAGCTGTCCCGGGTGAAGATCACCGGCGGGCTCACCTTCAACGGCTCGGACGGCAGGGGCTGGGTGATCTCGGACTCGGTGATCGAGAGCCGCGGCTCGACCTACGCCGTCAAGGCCTACGTGGACAGCGGCTTCACTGGGACGCGGGCCGAGCGGCCGGTCCTCCAGAACGTGGAGGTCCGCGGTGCCGCGGTCACCGGCAGTGGCCATGCGTCGGCGTTGTTCTACGGCAGCGATACGATCTGGCGGAAGAGCAAGCTCTACGGCGGTGTCGACATCTTCAAGCTGGTCGATCGCGTCGTCCTCGAGGACTCGTACGCCTACGGTCTGGACCACCCGGACGGCGCCCACGCGGACGTCATCCAGATCCGGCAGGGTCGCGACTCGGTGATCCAGCGGAACACGTTCGCCGCAATCGTCGGTTACGGCACGAACGTGGGGCAGAGCGGTAATGCTGTCCTGCAGACGGGGTCGATGACCGGACCGCTGACGAATGTGCAGTTCCTCAACAACTGGGTCAACGGCGGAAACTACATCCTCAACGTCGGCGACCCCGGTCTCGGCTACCTGTTCTCCGGCAACAAGTTCGGCCGCACGTACCGGTACATCCCGGTGATGGGCAGCACCGCCGGTAAGACGAACGGGACCAACGTGTGGGAGGACAACGGCCAGAAGGTCTTCTGAGCCGTCAACCTGCTGAGCCGTCAGTCTGAGCCGTCAATCCGCTGAGCCGTCAAACTGATCTGGACCTGGTCGTCGACAGGATCACGTCGGCGACCAGGTCCGGGTCGTCGCTCATCGGGACGTGCCCGCAGCCGGGCAGCGGCACGTGCCGCGCGCCCGGCAGCCGCTGCCGGGCGCGC
>JAEHDK010000377.1 GCA_016880465.1 Micromonosporaceae bacterium | reverse complement strand
CGGCCCGTCCGGGGTACGCCGCGCCGCCGGGGCGCACGGGCGCCGCGCCGCCAGGCGCGGCGCCCTTTGCCAGGTTTGTGCTTATCCGTGCCACTATTCACTCTCGGCGACCGTGCAACTTCTGTCTGTATCGCTTCGTCGTTCCATCGGTAGAATTTCGCGCCATGGACGTCCACCGGGAGTACGCACGATTCAGCCGGGCGGAGCTGACGCAGGCGCTGCGCGACCCGGCCTGGGCGGCCGGCCTGCTGGACGCCCTCAGCGACGTGTGGATCACCGGGGACCCGGCCCCGGAGGAGGCCCGGTTCTTCGACGTGGACACCTCGTGGCCGGGCATCGAGATCGTGCTAAGCCGCGGCAACGTGCCCCTCGACCTGGTCAACGGCACCAAGCCGCTGCCGATCAGCGAGGAGTGGGGCTACGGATCCCCCAGCTATCTCACCCCCGACCAGGTCGCCGCGGCCGCGGCGGCGCTGGCCGGGAAGCCGTTCCAGACCCTCGTCGCGGCGGCCGACCCACCGGCGCCGGTGCCCGGCGTACCGAGCCGGTGCGCCGGGGGCGAGACCTCCCGGCAGTACCTGACCTTCCACGGCCAGCGCCTCGTGCGCTTCTTTGCCGCCGCCGCGGCCGCCGGTGATGCGGTCGTCGTCATGCTGACCTAGCGGAGCCCGTTACCGTACCAGGATGATCCTGGTCCTCAACAGCGGGTCGGCCACGTTGAAGTACCGCCTGGTGGACTCCGTACCGGCCGGTGCCGGGCGGACGGGCACCATCGCGCACATCGGCGAGCCGGGCGGCCCGGCCGACCACGCGGCCGCCCTGGCACAGGCGTCGGCGGCGCTCCGGCTGGACGAGGTGGCCCTGGCGGCGATCGGGCACCGGGTCGTCCACGGTGGCCGCCGGTTCACCGCGCCCGTACGCATCGACGATGACGTCGTGTCCGGGATCCGGGAGCTGATCCCGCTGGCCCCGCTGCACAACCCGGCCAACCTGGCCGGCATAGAGGTGGCCCGGGCCCACCGGCCCGACGTACCGCAGGTCGCCGTGTTCGACACCGCCTTCCACAGCACGCTGCCCGAGCCGGCGGCCCGGTACGCCCTGGACGTGGCGCTCGCCGACCGGCTGGGCGTGCGGCGGTACGGCTTCCACGGCACGTCGTACCGGTACGTCGCCGGCCGGACCGCGGAGCTGCTCAGCCGTCCACTTGAGACACTCAACATGATCGTCCTGCACCTGGGCAACGGGGCCAGCGCGGCGGCCGTTGCCGGCGGGCGCAGCGTGGACACCTCGATGGGCCTGTCCCCCTTGGCGGGCCTCGTCATGGGTACCCGCTGCGGCGACCTCGACCCGGCGGTGGCCGGGCATCTGCACCGGACCGGCGGCCTCGGCCTCGGCGAGGTGGAGGACCTGCTCTGGCACCACAGCGGGCTGGCCGGGCTGTGCGGGGACAACGACATGCGCGCCGTACTGCGCCGCCGGGCCGCCGGTGACGCGGCCGCCCGCCTCGCCTTCGACGTGTACTGCCACCGGCTGCGTACGTACGTCGGCGCGTACCACGCCGTGCTCGGCCGGCTCGACGCGGTGGTCTTCACGGCCGGCGTGGGCGAGCACGCGCCGGACGTACGCGCCGCGGCGCTGGCCGGGCTCGAGCATTGGGGCATCGCGGTCGACGCCGGGCGCAACGCCGCGGCCGCCACGGTGCCGCGGGTGATCTCGCCCGACCACACACCGGTACGGGTCTGCGTCGTACCGACCGATGAGGAGTACGAGATCGCCCGCCAGGTGGCCGAGCTGCTGCAGCTACCGGTGCCCGCCGCCGGCTGACCGGGACCCGGGCAACCCGTTACGCCCGGCGGACCGTACGGCGGCTGGAGTCCGCCATTCGGCCATGCCCGCGGCCGGTGCCGCCTACGGTGGAAAGGGGGCCGACGCGGGCCGCTGGCGCCGCCGGGCACCGGACCCCGGAGCGGACGACGGCGCACCCTGACTCGGGAACCCAACGGCCAGCGAGGAGGAGACCATGACTACCGCGAGAGAGATCATGCACGCCGGCGCCGAGTGCATCGGCGAGGACGAGTCGCTCGCCAGGGCCGCGCAGCGGATGCGGGACCTGCACGTGGGAGCGTTGCCGGTGTGCGGTGCGGACGACCGGCTGCACGGCATCATCACCGACCGGGACATCGTCGTCCGGTGCATCGCCGAGGGGGTCGATCCGCAGCTGATGACCGCCGGTGAGCTCTCGACCGGTGCGCCGATCTGGGTCGAGATCGACACGGACACCGAGGAGGTGCTCCAGCTGATGGCCGAGAACGCCATCCGGCGCGTCCCGGTCCTTCAGGAGCGCCGCGTCGTGGGCATGATCAGCGAGGCCGACCTGGCCACCCAGCTGGACAAGGAGCGGGTCGGGCAGTTCGTGGCGCAGGTGTACGCCGCACCGCCGACCAGCTGACCCGGCCGGCGGCTCGGGTCGGGCGCGGATTCGCGGCTCCGGGTGCGCCGGCGCGACATCGCGGAAGGGTCGCCGGACATGCAGACCTCCACCGAGCGGCTCGCCGGCCCGCTGGCGGCCGACGAGCTGCGCCGCCTCGACGCGTACTGGCGCGCGGCCAACTACCTGACCGTCGGGCAGATCTACCTGCTGGCCAACCCGCTGTTGCGGGAGCCGCTGCGGCCGGAGCACATCAAGCCGCGGCTGCTCGGGCACTGGGGTACCAGTCCCGGGCTGAACCTGCTCTACGTACACCTGAACCGGACGATCGTCGCGCGGGACCTGAACGCGATCTTCGTGACCGGGCCGGGTCACGGCGGGCCGGCGATCGTGGCGAACACCTGGCTGGAGGGTACGTTCAGCCAGCGGTACCCCGCGGTGGGCCGGGACGAGGCCGGGATGGCCCTGCTGTTCCGGCAGTTCTCCTTCCCCGGCGGGATCCCCAGCCACGTGGCGGCCGAGGTGCCCGGGTCGATCCACGAGGGCGGCGAGCTCGGGTACTCGCTGATGCACGCGTACGGGGCGGTGTTCGACAACCCGGACCTGCTGGCGGCCTGCGTGATCGGCGACGGCGAGGCGGAGACCGGACCGCTGTCCGCGAGCTGGCTGTCCAATGTGTACCTCAACCCGGCCCGGGACGGCGCGGTGCTGCCCATCCTGCACCTGAACGGCTACAAGATCGCTGGGCCGACCGTGCTGGCGCGGATTCCGGCGGACGAACTGACGGACCTGCTGACCGGCTACGGCTACCGTCCGTACTTCG
>JAEHDK010000376.1 GCA_016880465.1 Micromonosporaceae bacterium | reverse complement strand
GGTCCGGCGCTCCACAGTGGACTCCAGGGCGCGGGCGTACGCGTTGACGTCCACGAACCGCGCCCGCAGCGGGTCGGTCCGGTGCTCGGCGCACCAGGCGAGCCAGCCGGCCACGTCGCGCCGGTACGCCGCCCGGGTGTGTTCGGACAGTCGCCGGTTGGCCAGCCACGCCTCGGTGACGTCGGCCGCGCCCGCGGTCAGCTGCCCGGGCGTACGCACCGCCGGCTGCATGGCGTCCAGCCTGCCAGGCCCGGCCGGCCCGGGCCAGGCAGGCGGCCGGGCCAGCTCGGTTCGGCGGTCCGCCGCAGGGTACGAGCCGCGCATGGCCTCGACCTCGCCGCCGACCCGCCCGGGCCGCTCGACCGCGCCGCAGCAAGCCCTACCGTCGCAGGTGGTCGTGGAACCGGCCGGGTTGGTGGGCGGCGTCGACAAGATCGCGGTCCTGCGCGCGACCTCGCTCGGTGACTACCTGTTCAGCGTGCCCGCACTGGCCGCGCTGCGGGCCGCATACCCGGCCGCCGAGCTCGTCCTGCTGGGCGCGCAGTGGCACGCCCGCGAGCTGCGGGACCGCCCCGGACCGGTGGACCGGTTCCTCGTCGTACCGCCGCTGCCCGGCGTACGCCCGGCAGAGCCCGCCGAGCAACCGGAGCCGGACGAGCCGACAGTGCACGGCTTCCTCGCCGCCGCCCAGCACGAGCGGTTCGACCTCGCGGTGCAGCTGCACGGCGGTGGCCGGCACACCAACCCGCTGGTACGGGCGCTGGGCGCCCGGCTGACCGCGGGGCTGCGCGCGGCGGACGCCGAGCCGCTGGACCGCTGGGTGCGCTACGTCCACCACCAGCCGGAGGTGTTCCGCTGCCTGGAGGTCGTGGGCCTGGTGGGCGCCGAGCCGGTCGGCCTGGCGCCGGACTTTCCGCTCACCGGCGCCGACGTCGACGAGGCCCGGGCCGCCGCCGGCGACTTCGTCCGGCCGCCGGTGGCAATCCACCCGGGCGCCGCCGATCCACGGCGACGCTGGCCGGCGCGGCGGTTCGCCGCCGTCGGCGACGCGCTCGCCCGTGCGGGCTGCGACATCCTGCTCACGGGTACGCACGAGGAGCGCGATCTGGTCCACCGGGTGCGGGCACAGATGCGCCAGCCGGCCCGCGACCTCGCCGGTGCGCTCTCGCTCGGCGGGCTCGCGGCGCTGTACGCCGCCGGCGCGCTGGTGGTCGCCAACGACACCGGGCCGCTGCACCTCGCGACCGCGGTCGGTGCGCCCACGGTCGGCCTGTACTGGGTCGTCAACGCCGTCAACTACGCGCCGGTCTCGCGGGCCCGGCACCGACCGTTGACGTCGTGGACCACGCAGTGCCCGCGGTGCGCTGCGGACGCGACCCGGGAACTGTACCCGGCACGCCCCGGTACGGCCTGCCCGCACCGCGACTCGTTCCTTTCCGAGATCCCGGTGGCCGAGGTGGTCGACGCGGCACTGGACCTGCTCGGCGCCCAGCGGCCATAGGTCAACGCCGGGCGGTCCCGGCCCGGTCCCGGATCCGCTCGATGATCGCGGAGGTCGACCGGTCGGGTACGTAGCCCAGCACGCGTACCTGGCCGCCGAGCCGGGACACCGCGGCCGCCTCGGGCAGCAGCTCGGCGCGGTAGTCGCCGCCCTTGACGTACACGTCCGGTCGCACCCGTTCGAGCAGGGCGACGGGCGAGTCCTCCGCGAACACCACGACAAAGTCCACACAGGACAGTGCGGCGAGCACGGCGGTGCGGTCCGCGGCGGGGTTCACTGGGCGGCCCGTACCCTTGAGCCGCCGTACGCTGTCGTCCGAGTTGACCGCCACCACCAGCACGTCGCCCAGCGCGCGCGCCTGTTCGAGGAAGCTGACGTGGCCGCGGTGCAGCACGTCGAAGCAGCCGTTGGTGAACACGACCCGGGCGCCGCGGGCCTGTTCGCCGCGTACCCGGTCGGCCAGCCGGTCGGCGTCGAGTACCCGCCCGCCCGGATCGGGCAGCGCGGCCAGCAGCCGGC
>JAEHDK010000375.1 GCA_016880465.1 Micromonosporaceae bacterium | reverse complement strand
GCCGGTCGGCCACGCCCAGCTCGGGCGGCGCGCCGCCGGGGCCACCGCGCGGCCGGAACACCGGCCCGATCTCGTAGAGCGACACGTCGCGCAGCCCCCGCCCGAGGTTACGGCGCAGCGTACCGAGCAGGGTCGGCAGGAGCGTCGTACGCAGCGCCGGCTCCTCCTCGTTCAGCGGGTTCGCCAGCCGTACGACGTCGCGCCGCGGGTCGTCCGGCGGCAGCCCGAGCGCGTCGAACACGCCGGGCGCGATGAACGGGTACGTGAGCACCTCGACGTACCCGGCCTCGGCCAGGGTCCGGCCCACGGTGCGGAGCCGGCGCTGCCGCTGGGTCAACCCCCGGCCCGGCGGCGCCACCGGCAGCCGGCTCGGTATCTCGAGGTAACCCTGGATCCGTACGACCTCCTCGACGAGATCGGCCGGATCGGTGAGGTCGGGCCGCCACGGTGGCGGCGTGACCAGCAGCGGCGTGCCGGCCTCGACCGCGCAGCCGATCCCGACGAGCGAGTCGTGCACCTCGACGTCCGAATAGGACACTCCGGCGATCCGGTTCTGCAGCTCGACCGCGAGTGGAATCGACTCCCGCGGCGGTACGGCGTCCAGGTCGAGCACTCGGGCATCGGCCGCCCCGCCGCCGTACTCGGTGAGCAGCGCGACCGCCCGCTCGAGTGCGGCGAGCGGCAAGGTCGGGTCGACACCGCGCTCCCAGCGCTTGGCCGCCTCGCTGAACAGCTTGTGCCGCCGGGCGGTACGGGCGACCATCACCGGATCCCAGTGCGCCGCCTCGAACAGCACGTTCGTGGTGGTGCCGGAGACCTCGCTCGACGCGCCACCCATCACCGCGGCCAGCGAGATCGGCCGGCCGGCGCCCTTGGCCCGCGGCGGGCCGGGCAGCCCGGCATCGCAGATCACCATGTCCTCGGGGTCGAGCGCGCGGTCGACCCCGTCGAGCGTGACGAGCCGCTCCCCCGGGCGGGCCCGGCGAACGACCAGCGGGCCGGTGATCCGGTCGCGGTCGAACGCGTGCATCGGCTGGCCCAGCTCCAGCATCAGGTAGTTGGTGATGTCGACCGCCAGCGAGATCGACCGCATGCCGGCGTGCGCCAGCCGCACCCGCATCCACTGTGGACTCTGAGCCGCCGGATCGGTGCCGAGCACCAGCCGGCCCGCGAACCGGTCGCAGCCCACCGGGTCCTGCACCCGCACGTCGTACGCCGGCTCGTCGGTCGCGCCGGGCGCCGGCACCGCGGCCGGGTCCCGGAACGGCAGCCGGAGGGCATGCGACAGCTCCCGGGCGATCCCGCGCACCGACAGGCAGTAACCCCGGTCCGCGGTGATCGCCATCTCCACGATCACGTCGGCCAACCCGACGACCGGTCGGGCGTCGGCACCCGGGGTCGCCGCCCCGCCCGACGGCAGCACGATGATCCCGGTGTGGTCGTCGCCGAGGCCGAGCTCGCGCGCCGAGCAGATCATGCCGTCGGACACCTTGCCGTACGTACGCCGCGCGGCGATCGCGAAGCCACCCGGCAGCACCGCACCGGGCAGCGCGACGACGACCGCGTCGCCGGTCCGGAAGTTGGTGGCCCCGCAGACGATCCCGCGCGGCTCGTCCTCCCCGACGTCGACCAGGCAGTACCGGATCGGCTTCTGCAGTCCGGGGAGCTGCTCGACCGAGTCGACGCGGCCGACCACCAGGGGGCCGGTCGCGGACCCGGTCAGATCCACGATGGACTCCACCTCGAGGCCCATCCGGACCAGGGCCGGCTCGAGGATCGCCGGATCGGCGGGCGCGTCGACGTACTCGCGGAGCCAGGAAACCGGAACCCGCATCGCTACACCTCCACCCCGAACGCCCGGGAGAACCGCACGTCACCCTCCACGATGTCGCGCATGTCCGTCACCCCGTGGCGGAACATCAGCGTCCGCTCGATCCCCATTCCGAACGCGAACCCGGAGTACTCATCCGGGTCGATACCGCAGGCGCGCAGCACCCGGGGGTTCACCATCCCGCACCCGCCCCACTCGATCCATCGTGGACCGTCGCGGAACTGGGGGAACCACAGGTCGAACTCGGCGGACGGCTCGGTGAACGGGAAATGCGACGGCCGCCACCGGGTCCGGGCATCCTCGCCGAACATGGCCCGGGCGAAGTGGTCGAGCGTCCCGCGCAGGTGTGCCATCGTGATCCCGCGGTCGACGACCAGGCCCTCGACCTGGTGGAAGACCGGGGTGTGGGTGGCGTCCAGCTCGTCGGTGCGGTAGACCCGGCCCGGGCACACCACGTAGATCGGCGGCTGGCGGCTCAGCATCGTGCGCGCCTGCACCGGCGACGTGTGCGTCCGCAGTACGAGGCCCGGACTGTCCACATAGAACGTATCGGACTCGGTCCGCACCGGGTTGTCGGGCGCGATGTTGAGCGCGTCGAAGTTGTACCAGGCGAGCTCGACCTCGGGACCCTCGGCAATCTCGTACCCCATGCCGACGAACAGGTCGCCGATGCGCTCCATGAGCGTGGTGAGCGGATGGCGCGCGCCGCGGGGCCGGCGGTCCCAGCCGAGCGTGACGTCCACCGCCTCCTCGGCGAGCACCCGCTGCTCGCGCTCGATGACCAGCTCCGCGTGCCGGGCGTCGTACCCCGCCTGGATCGCGGCCCGCGCGGCGTTGACGCGCTTACCCGCGTCGGACTTCGCGGCCGGTGGCAGCGTGCCGATCTCGCGCCGGGCCAGCGACACCGGGGCGCGGTCGCCGAGGTGCGCCGGGCGCAGCGCGGTCAGCGCGTCAAGGTCCGGTGCATCGGCGAACGCCTTCTCGGCCCGCGAGACCGCCTCGTCGAGCGCGGACTGCGCCAGCAGCGCACCCTGCTTCGGATCGTATGGATCATTGCGATACGTCATTGGCATCTCCCACGGACAACGGGCTGAAGTTTACGGACCCGCGGCAGGGCCGCCGCCCGCCGGTGCGCCAGGGATGCGAGTCGAGGTCGTCAGCCCCGCAGCCCGCCGCCGGCGGGCCGGATAAACGACTGCCTCAGCACGGGGGCTCCTCCTGGTCCGGCCGGGCGGAACGGCCGGCGATTGTCGTGGGACGCAACGCTCTTGCCGAAGCGTACAGGCACACCGCCGCGGCCGCCGCCAGGTTGAGGCTCTCCGCGCGGCCGTAGATCGGGATGCGCACGCGGGCGTCGGCCGCCGCGGCCACCTCCGGCGCGAGGCCATGCGCCTCGGCCCCGAACAGCCAGGTGGTACGAAGGCCGAGCGCCCCGGTGTCCGATAGGGCATCGAGCTCGGTATCACCGTCCACGGTGGCGGCATAGACCCGCAGTCCGGCGGCGCGCAGCCGGCGTACCACCGCGACCGGCTCGCCGCCCCGCACGATCGGCACGTGGAACAGGCTGCCGGCGGAGGACCGTACGCACTTGCCGTTGTACGGGTCGACGGTGCCGTCGGGGAACGCGACCAGCCCGGCGCCGGCCGCGTCGGCGGTGCGCAGGACCGTGCCCGCGTTGCCCGGGTCGGCGATGCCGGCCAGCAGCAGGGCGAGCCGTACGCCGGCCGCCAGCGCCTCGTCCAGCGGTACGTCGACGTACCGGCACACGGCCACGAGCCCTTGCGGGGAAACAGTTTCGGCAAGAGCGGCCAGGCCCGCCCCGGTCACCGCCCAGACCCGGGGAGCGCCGGCCGTCAGGTCCTCGTGCCGCCGGAGCGCACCCGGGGTGCCGAACAGTTCGACGACCGTACCCGGTCGGCGGATGGCCTCGCGGACGGCCTGCGGTCCCTCGGCGAGGAACCGGCGTTCGGCGTCCCGGTACCGCCGGCGATGCAGGCGGGCGGCAGCAACGACCCGGGGTGTCCGTGGGGTGAACGGACCCTCCCCGGGTCGGCGGCTGGTGGCCTGCTCGCTCAGGCGGCTTCCGCGGTGGGGCCGGCCCCCGCGACGGCCGCCCGGGCGACCTGGACGAGCGCGGCGAACGCCGTTGCGTCGGTGACCGCGAGGTCGGCCAGGATCTTGCGGTCCACCTCGACTCCGGCGAGCCGGAGGCCCTGGATGAGCCGGTTGTAGGTCAGGCCGTTCGCGCGGGCGCCGGCGTTGATCCGGGTGATCCACAGCTGGCGGAAGTCGCCCTTGCGGTCGCGGCGGTCCCGGTACGCGTACTGCATCGAGTGCAGTACCTGCTCCTTGGCCTTGCGGTAGAGCCGCGACCGCTGCCCGCGGTAGCCGCTGGCGGTCTCCAGCACCGTCCGGCGCTTCTTCTGGGCGTTGATTGCCCGCTTGACGCGTGCCACGTCGTTGACTCCTCTCTGGCGCGGCGCGCCGCTAGCGGCTCAACAGCCTCTTGACTCGCTTGCGATCCGCCGGGGACACATCCTCCAGACCGGTCAGCCGCCGGGTCCGGCGCGAGGACTTGGCCTCCAGCTTGTGGCGCTTGCCGGCCTGCTCGGCCCGCAGCTTGCCGCCGCCGGTGACCCGGACGCGCTTGCCCGTGCCGGTGTGGCTCTTCATCTTCGGCATCTCGATGTGGCTCCCTTTATTCGTCCCCGGCCCCGGCGGCCGCTGCGCTGCTCTCGGCGGTTCTTCATCGGGGGGGGCGAAGGATCGGCCTCCGGTTGCACCCACAGCCTCCCGGCTGGAGTTGAGCGGTTGAGTACCGCCGACTTGGAGACGGTCCCTGTCTACAGCTTTGTGTCGTCGCCCTTGCAGGTGGGAACCGCCTGGTCCTGCCCCATCTGACAGCAGGCCTCCAGGAAATCCGCGGCATTCACCGCGCCCGCGGCAAAAGACTTCATGGCCTCCTCGTGCAGCAGTTCAAGCGCTTCCTGCTTACACTCCTGGTATTCCTTGGAGGTAAGCATGCTGAACTGGCGCGGCCTGGGCAGGTTCACCTCGATGACCTTCTTGACGCGCGCGGGCCTGTTGGTGAGGATCAGCAGCTTGTCGCCCAGGAAAATGGCCTCTTCCAGCTCCGAGGTGACAAAGAGGTTAGTGCCCTGGTGCTCTTCGAAAAGACGCACATAGTACTCCTGCATCAGCGCGCGGGTCATGGCATCCAGACCGCGGAACGGTTCGTCCATGAGCATGACCTTGGGCTGGTTGATCATGGCCCGGACCAGTTCGGCGCGCCGTTGCATGCCGCCCGAAAGCTGCGAGGGATACTTGTCCTTGAAATCCTGGAGCCCGACGAGCTCCAGTAGTTTCATGGTCTCCTTGACGTACACGTCCTTTGGCAACTTGCGCTGCACTTTAGGACCGT
>JAEHDK010000374.1 GCA_016880465.1 Micromonosporaceae bacterium | reverse complement strand
GTGTGGACGCGGAGAATGCCCTCGCGACCGCGAACATCGGGCCAGTCGACGACGATCTGGCGATCGAATCGCCCCGGTCGCGTCAGCGCGGGATCGAGCACGTCGGGCCGATTCGTCGCCGCGATCATGATCACGCCTTCATTGGAATCGAAGCCATCCATCTCGACGAGCAACTGGTTCAACGTCTGCTCGCGCTCGTCGTGGCCGCCACCCAAACCGGCGCCACGATGTCTTCCGACCGCGTCGATCTCGTCGACGAACACGATGGCCGGCGCGTTGGCCTTGGCCTGCTCGAACAGGTCGCGCACCCGGGAGGCGCCGACACCGACGAACATCTCGACGAAGTCGGACCCCGAGATGGAGTAGAACGGCACGGCGGCCTCACCGGCCACGGCCCGGGCGAGCAGGGTCTTACCCGTACCGGGCGGGCCGAACAGCAGTACGCCCTTGGGAATCTTGGCGCCAAGGGCCTGGTACTTGCCGGGGTTCTGCAGGAAGTCCTTGATCTCGTGCAGCTCCTCGACGGCCTCGTCCGCGCCGGCCACGTCCGAGAACGTGGTCTTCGGCGTGTCCTTGGAGATCAACTTGGCCTTGGACTTGCCGAAGTTGAGGACCCGGGAGCCACCACCCTGCATCTGCGACATGAACAGCAGCAGCAGGATGACGAGGACCGCGATCGGCAGCAGGTTGATCAACAGAGTGAGGAAGACGCTGTCGGAGGTCACCTCGGTGTTCAGGTTGCCGGTGATCTTCCCCTGGGACTTCAGCTGGACGAGCTCGTTCCAGATCTCGTCGCTGGCCTGGGCCGGGTACTGTGCCTCGATCTTGTCGGTCTCGGTGCCGTCGAACTTCTTCTTGGCAGCCAGATCGAGGCGGAGCGTCTGCTCCTTGTCGCCGACGACCGCCTTCTTGACGCCGCCCTCCTGGACCTGGGCGAGCGCGATCGAGGTGTCGACCTTCTTGTAGCCGCCACCGCCGGTGAACAGCGAGCTGAGCGCGATCGCACCGACGATGACCAGGATGATCCAGACCACCGGGCGGCGGAAGAAACGGGTCCGTTCCATACTGTTGTCGAGCGCGGCGCGCTCGGCTCCTCCCGATCGATGTCGAGGCCGTCTGTCGGCCGGACGCGAGCCTCGGCCCGGCCGGTCATTCGACGGTACACCGTGTCGGCGACCGTGTGCGGCGTGGAGTCGACATGCGCACCGCAACGCCGCGAACGGGCACGAGCCGCGCGGCTACCGGCGTGAGTACACCTCCGGTCGGAGCACCCCGACATAGGGCATCTCGCGGTATCGCTCGGCGTAGTCGAGGCCGTACCCCACCACGAACTCGTTGGGGATATCGAACCCGACATAACGGACCGGTACCTCGAGCTTGATCGCATCCGGCTTCCGGAGCAGGGCGACCACGGCGACGCTTGCCGGCGACCGCGACTCGAGGTACTTCAACAGCCAGGAGAGGGTCAGGCCGGAGTCCACGATGTCCTCGACCACGAGCACGTGCCGCCCGGCGATGTCGCGATCGAGGTCCTTGAGGATGCGGACGACGCCGGACGAGGTGGTCCCCTGGCCGTACGACGAGATGGCCATGAAGTCCAGCTCGGACGAGCGGCCGTAGCGACCCAGCGCCCGGGCGAGGTCCGCCATGAACATCAGGGCGCCCTTGAGTACGCAGATGAGCAGGAGGTTGTCGACCTCGGCATAGTCGGTGGTGACCTGCATCGCCAGCTCATCGGTCTTCGCGAGGATCTGCTCCTCGGTGACGATCACGTGATCGATGTCCGCGTCGAACCAGTGCGGCGTGGCGGTGCCCTCGGCCATGCGGACAGCCTGCCGGATCTCAGCGATCATGAAGCGATCGGGGTCGCCCGGCCGGCGACCCCGATCCGGCTCAACAGGTGACGCGGCGACCGTCGTCGGTCGGCTTCCAATCCGCGCCGTCCCGGCTGTCGGCGGTCCAGCCGAGCATCGACGCCAGTACCAGTACGGCCAGCAGAGCGAGCAACACGAATCCCATGGCACCCAGGCTGCGGTACGGGCATCGATGTGGCGAGTGGCAGCAATGCCATACCACCTCGATTTCCTGCCACCGGTGCGGTAACCTCGGTCACATGCTCACCAGGGTCGCCGTCCTCGCCCTCCCCGGCGTCGCGCCGTTCGAGCTCGGCGTCCTCTGCGAGGTGTTCGGCACGGCGCGGCAGGGGCTCCCGGCGTACGACTTCAGCGTGTGCAGCCCGGACGGCAAGCCGGTGCGTACGTCGTCCGGCTTCGAGATCACCCCGCACGCCGACCTCCGTCCGCTGGCCCGGGCGCACCTCGTCGCCGTACCCGCGCACCCGCTGGACTCGGTCGTGCCCGAGCCGGCCCTCGCGGCCCTGCGTGCGGCGCACGCCCGGGGTGCCTACGTGTCGAGCGTCTGCTCGGGGGCGTTCGTGCTCGGCGAGGCCGGCCTGCTCGACGGGCGGCGCTGCACGACGCACTGGCTGCACGCCGACGCCCTGGCGGCGCGGTTCCCGCTGGCCGACGTACAGCCGAACGCGCTCTACGTCGAGGACGGCAAGCTGCTGACGAGCGCCGGTACGGCCGCGGGCATCGATGCGTGCCTGCACCTGGTCCGGCGCGAGCACGGCTCGGCGGTCGCGACCAAGCTCGCGCGGCGGATGGTCGTACCACCGCACCGGGACGGCGGCCAGGCGCAGTACATCGAGGCGCCGATCCCGAAGACCGCGTGCGGACCCGCGTTGGAGCCACTGCTGGAGTGGCTCGCCGCCAACCTGCACGAGCCGGTGACCGTGGCGGACCTCGCGGCGCGGGTCCACCTCGCACCGCGTACGTTCGCCCGGCACTTCGTCGCCGAGACCGGTACGACGCCGCACGACTGGCTCACCGGCCAGCGGGTGCTGCTGGCCCGCCGGCTGCTGGAGGACACCGACCTCGGGATCGACGCCGTCGCGAGCCGGGCCGGCTTCGGCAACGCCGCGACACTGCGGCACCACTTCACCCGCCGGGTCGGTGCGACGCCGCACACGTACCGGACGACGTTCCGGGATCGGGCGGAGATGGCAGGTGCCGGGCTCGGCTGACCGAGCCCGGCACCTGGTTGGGCGGCCTTACCTACTGCGGTTTACGAAGCGGCGAGCCGCTCGTCGGGGTGACGTTGACGTTCGACGTCACCACCGTGACACCCGGTACCACCGGCGTCGTCATCGACGTCGTCACCGTGCCGGTGCCGGCGCTGGCGGCCTGCACCGTGACGGTGTAGGTCACCTCGCCACCCGGCGTGGCGGCGGTTGACGTCACCCGCAAATCCTGCGTCGGCAGGCCGGGCGGCATCTCCTGGTCACCGCCGGTGCCGAGCCGGTTCTCCGCACCGACCAGGTAGTCCTGGCCGAACGGGTCCGCCGGCAGCTCACCCGGATCGTAGGCGAACGTGATGTCCTCGACGCCGCCGATGCGGATCCAGGTCTGGAAGTGCCGGTTCGAGTTGGTACCGAAGACGTTCACCTGCCACTCGACGACGATCCAGGTGTTCACGCCGTCCGTGAGGGTGGCGATGAAGATGCCCGGTGCGCCGGTCCCGTCCAGGTCGGTCCAGAACGGCGCCAGCACGTTGTTGGGCCGCGTCGGATCCGGGATCTGGGTCAGGTTGCAGCAGTTGTTGTCCTGAGCCGTACCGCCGCCGATGACGACATAGCCGTTCGAGTCGACAGCAAGGCGATTGAAGCTCTCCCCGGCGTAGTTGAACGCTGGTGTGTTGAAGTTGATGATGGTCTCATCGCCGATCGAGATGGGTGCTACGCCGAAGAGGGACAGCGGAATGAAACCACCTGGGCTCGATCCCGGTGCCACACTCGGTACACCAGGTGCCGCGGCCGGCAGCGAGACGCCGGTCTTCGTTACCAGGTGGGTATTCACGACGGTCGCGTTCGTCGCCCCGGTGACGTCCAGCGCAGCGTTCGTCGTCGTGGCGAAGTCGGCGGTCGTGTTGCTGGGCGAGTTGTTCTTGGCGTTGATCGTGCACGTGCTGGATCCGCCCACTGCGACCGAGGACGGACTGCACGCGCTGGTGAGGCTGACCGCGCCCTGCTGGGGAACGAACGCCACCGGCAGGTGCAGGTTGGGTACGCCGGCCCGGTCGCCGTGCAGGACGACCTCACCGAAGTACTGGCCGGTCGGCGCGCTGGACGCGATGGTGATGGACAGCGCGATCGACTGGCCGGCGTTCAACGAGAAGACCGACGGCGTGACGGTGATGGAGCTGCCCGCCGGCGCCGACGCCGTCACGTGGTACGGCTGGCTCTTGTTGGTGATGTTCTTCGCGGTCCGGATCGTGGTGAGCGAACCGGGCAGCACCGGCACGTTGATCGACGGCAAGTTGAGGTCGACGGCGGTGAGCGGGTTGTTACCGAGCGCCGCCATCCGGACCGCGGTCTCATCGAACGTGAGCACCGGATTGTCGGCCGGTCTGAGGTTGACCCGGCCGCTGCCGTAGTCGAACGGATCGGCGGGCGTGACGCCGTTTTCCTTGACGACATCTTGTTCCGCCGTCGTCATCAGCGCCGACTTCGTCTGGCCCGGCGTCCAGCTCGGGCGCAACGCCCGCAGCAGGATCGCCGACCCGGCGATGTGCGGCGAGGACATCGACGTACCCGCGATCGCCTGGTAGATCTCACCCGGCGGTCCCCCGGTGATTGACTCGCGGAAGGGGGTATGCCCGGCGAGCACCTGTACGCCCGGCGCAGTGATGTCCGGCTTTATGCCGAGCCCACCGGGACCGCGCGACGAGAACGCCGCCATGATGTCGCCCGGGCCGGTGACCTTCGCACCGGCCGTGAACGAGCCGGTCACCGACGGGTTGGCCGCCATGAAGGCCAGGAACGACGTGCCGTCGGGCAGGTGCACCGCCGGCAGCCAGTGGTTGTCGGTCTCCACGTCGGCGAGCGTCGGGTTGTACAGGATCATCCCGGCCGCGCCACCTTGCAAGACGTTGAAGCCCTTGTCGACGCGTCCGATGTCGCCGCCACGGGCGCACGCGACGATCTTTCCGGCGAACGAACCGGCCGGGGCCGGGGCACCGCAGAGCTCGCTGTACCCGCCGAGCGACGAGGCCCGGACGACCGGCAAGGGTCCCACGCCGGCGGTAAGCGAGGCGCCCACGAGAGTGAGCGTGTTGCTACCCGTGCCGTGCAGCGTCAGCGTGGAGTCGAACTCCCGCTTCTGCGTCGACGCGGCGACCGTGGTCACCCACGGTCCGAGATGGTTGACCGTACCGGCGCCGGGGCCGTTGTTGCCGGCCGAGGCCGCTACGAAGACACCCGCGGCGTACGCGTCGAGGAAGGCCAGCTCGACCGCGTCGGCGAACGGTTGGGTCCCGCCGGAGATCGAGAAGTTGATGACCTTCACCCCGTCGAGAATCGCCTGTTGCACCGCGGCCGCGGAGTCCGAGCTGAAGCAGCCCAGGATGCCGCAGACCTTGTAAACGGAGACCCACGCGCCCGGCGCGATGCCGTTCAGCGGGCCCCGCTCCACGCCCAGCACCGGCGCCGAGGCCAGCTGGTTACCGGCCACGGTGGTGCTGGTGTGGGTGCCGTGGCCGTTCGAGTCACGGGCCGTGTGGAACGGCTCGTTGGCGGCCCGGCTCGGGTTGGACAGGTACGTGGCCAGGAATGGCGCCCCACCGATGAGCTTGTGGTTGCACACGAACGGGTCGTTCGCCGGCGTCAACGGGTTGTCCCCGAAGTTGCAGGTTCGGGGCGTGCCGTCGGCCTTCGGCGGCGGTGCCGGCAGGTTGCCCTGGTCGGCCAGGGACGGGTGCTCCGGCCACGCCCCGGTGTCCAGGGAACCGAAGATGATTCCCTTACCGGAGCTCGCGGTGCCGCCCAGCGATGGGTAGATGGTGTCGGCGCCGATGAAGTGCGGGCTGGCGTCGGTGAGCGGCTGCAGCAGCTCGTCCCGCTGTACCGCAACCACACCGCGGACCTTCAGCAGATCGTCGATCCGGTTCGCGGGCACTCTGATTGCGACGCCGCCGTACACCGTACGCAGTGCCTGGTGTACGGACATGCCGGGTACGCGCTTCGCCATTTCCTTGACGATCGCGCTTTCCCGGGCCGCCACGAAACTGCCGTACTGCTGCTCGGCGGCGGACTTGCCGTCGAGTTCCTTACCGGTGACGGACGGGCTGGTCGCCACGAATCCGTTGATGCCACCGGCGTAGGTAGCCATCGCGTCGTAGTCGAGCTTCACCATGACGTCGACGGGTGTTGAATCCGTCCGCCCAAGCAACGTGCGGTCGGTCTGCGCGAGCCGGCTGGTGGGCGACTTCTGCGCCTCGATCCGCGATTGCGGCGTGAGGGCCGTAGCCTGCCAATTGCCGGGTGGTTGAGCAATCGCCGCCGACGCCCCGACCACCAGAACCATCGGTGGTACGAGAACCCCGGCGAGGATCGCTCTGGTCAACTTGCTGGATCTCATTCCCTCCCCCTCTCGAAGGGTTTCCGAGTCGGGAGATGCGGTGTCCAACGCGGGTCGCACGCCGTTGGACGCCCGCACCCATGCGACTGCAGAACAAACACGCAGGGTGGTCGAATCCTTGCATGCCAATGGGTCAATAGCCATCCCCGCTTTGGCGAAGAATTCGGCAATTCAGGGTGTCTGGTACCCGACAGGGCGTTGCGATGGACGCCGCTATGGACGGGTCAGTACGCCGCGGCGCAGCCGTCCGCGCGCGGCTCCGAGCCGGCCACGTACCCACCGTCGGGCAGTCGCCAGATCGCTTGCCCGTTCCCGAAAATCGCGGCCGACTCGGCTATCGACACGTCGTGCCCGCGGCGCCGCAGACCCTCGACCACACCCTCGCCTTCGGTGGTCGCGCCGAGCTGCGGCTCGATCTGCACCGCCCGGCCGGCGTGCCAGTACCAGCGGGGCACGCCGAGCGCCGCCTGCGGGTCGAGCCCGTCATCCACAGTGGACATCACGAGCTGTACGTGACCCTGCGGCTGCATGTGCCCACCCATCACGCCGAACGGGCCGACCGGCTCGCCGCCCCGGGTGAGGAACGCCGGGATGATGGTGTGGAACGGCCGCTTCTGTGGCGCGACCACGTTGGGGTGCCCGGCCGCCAGCGAGAACCCGGCGCCCCGGTTCTGCAACCCGAAGCCGAGCCCGGGCATCGCCACGTGCGAACCGAAGCCCATGTAGGTCGACTGGATCAGGCTGACCATCATGCCGTCCGCGTCCGCGGCGCACAGGTACACCGTGCCACCACGGGCCGGGTCGCCGGGCTCGGGCGTACCGGCCCGCTCGCCGATCAGCGCGCGCCGGCGCGCCGCGTACGCCGGGTCGAGCAGCGCCGTCGTCGGTACGTCGGCCCGCTCCGGATCGGCCACGTACGCGTGCGCGTCGGCGAACGCCAGCTTCATCGCCTCCCACTGCCAGTGCAGCCGCTGCTCCTGGTCGGCGCCGGCGATGTCGTACCCGGCGAGGATGTTGAGCGCGATGAGGGCCGCGATGCCCTGGCCGTTGGGCGGCAGCTCCCAGACCTGGTAGCCGCGGTAGCCGGCGGACACCGGGTCGACCCAGGTCGACGTATGGGCGGCGAGGTCGGCGCGGGTGAGCAGGCCGCCGGTGCGCGCGGCGAAGTCGGCCATCACGGCCGCCAGGTCCCCGTGGTAGAACGCCTCCGCCTTGGTGTCGGCGATCCGGCGCAGGGTCGCGGCGCCGGCCGGGTTGCGCCACCGCTCGCCGGCCCGCGGCGCGCGTACGCCGTCCACTGTGTACGTTCGCAGCCAGTACTCGTACTCCGGGCCGTGCAGGTACGGGTGCAACAACCGGACCGACCGGTCCCAGTGGTACGCCACGGTCGGCGACACCGGGTACCCGTGCTCGGCGTACGCGATCGCGTCGTCGAACAGGTCGGCGAACGGCAGCACGCCGAACCTGGCGTGCAGGTCGTGCCAGCCGGCCGGCGCCCCAGGCACGGTCACCGGCAGCCAGCCGTGGCT
>JAEHDK010000373.1 GCA_016880465.1 Micromonosporaceae bacterium | reverse complement strand
CCGCCGATGAGCGCGGCCTCGACCCCGGCGGACGCCGGCCCGAGCACGGCGGTGCACCGGACCGCGATCCGCCCGGCCGCGCGCACCTCGGCGAGTAGCTCCGGCAGGTCGACCCGGCCGTGGTACGCCTTGGTCAGCAGCAGCGGCACCACGACCGCCGCGGTGTGTCCGGCCGCGGCGAGCTGGCCGAGCGCCGCGCCGACGCCCGGCGCCGTGTGGTCGAGATAGGCCGCCCGCACGGTCAGCTCCGGCCGTGCCGCCGCCACCGCCCGGGCGAGCGCACCGGTCGCCCGGGCCGCCCGGGGATCCCGGCTGCCGTGCGCCACCAGCAGGATCGCGGTCATCCAGCGGTGTGCAGCCCGCACTCGGTCTTGTCGAACATCGCCCACCGGCCGGCCCGCGCGTCCTCCCCCGCGGTCAGCCGGCGGGTGCAGGGCCAGCAGCCCACCGAGCCGTACCCCTGGCGCAGCAGCGCGTTCACCGGCACGCCGTACCGGGCGAGGTAGGCGTCCACATCGGACTGTGTCCAGGTGGCGAGCGGGTTCACCTTCACCTTGCCGCGCGCGTACTCGTAGTGGACGACCGGGGTGTTCGCGCGGGTCGGTGACTCGTCGCGGCGCAGCCCGGCGGCCCAGGCGTCGTAGTCGGCCAGCGCCCGCTCCAGCGGCTCGACCTTGCGCAGCGCGCAGCACCGGTCGGGATCCCGGGCGAACAACCGTGGGCCGTAGTGGCCGTCCTGCTGGCCCACGGTCTGCCGCGGCCGGATCGACCGTACGCGCACGGGCATCGTCCTGCTGACCTGCTCGCGTACCGTCAGCGTCTCGGTGAAGTGCAGGCCGGTGTCGAGGAACACGACGTCCACCCCGGGCACCACCCGGGACACGACGTGCACCAGGACCGCGTCGGCGAACGAGCTGGTGACACAGAACCGCGGGCCGAACGTGTCGGCCGCCCACCGTACGATCTCCTCCGCCGGAGCGCCCTCCAGCTCCCGGCCGGCCTCCGTGGCCAGCGTCACCAACGGGTCGATCACCGCCGTCATCGGCGTGCCTCCTTGACGAGTAGGCCCAGCAGCCGCACCGCGAAGACGCGCATGCACGACCGGCATTCCCAGGCACCATGCGATGTCTCATGTGGGCGGAGGTGCTCCCCGCCGCAGTACGGGCAGTGGAAGACCGCCGCATGCACCTGCGTCACCGGAGCGCCTCCTCGTCGGCTCTGGCCACCCATTGGGCGAAGGTCTCGGCGGCGCTCGTACGGCCGGCGAGGTAGTGCCGTACGACGCGCTCCACGTACGCCGGCAGCTCGGCGGCCGTGGTCTTGTGACCGCGCAGCTTGCGCCCGAGGCCGCCCGGCTGGCCGTCGGCGAGGGTGAGCCCGCCGCCGAGGTGCACCTGGAAGCCCTCGACCAGCTCACCGGCCGGACCGGGGACCAGCTGACCCGTGAGCCCGATGTCCGCGATCTGGGTACGGGCACAGGCGTTCGGGCACCCGTTCACGTTGATCGTCAGGTCGATGCCGGCATCGCCGAGGCGTTCCGCCAAGGTGGACACCAGCGTGGCGGCAAGCGCCTTCGTCTCGACGATCGCGAGCTTGCAGTACTCGATCCCGGTGCACGCCATCGTGCCGCGCCGCCACGGCGACGGGTACGCCGCCAGGCCGATGGCGCGCAGGTCCGCGACCAGCGCGCCGGGCTCTTCGACGTCGAGCACGACGAGCTTCTGGTACGGGGTCAGCCGGATCCGGCCCGAGCCGTGCCGCTCGACCACGCCGGCCAGTGCCGCGAGCTGGCTGCCGGACACCCGGCCCACGACCGGCGCGACGCCGACGTAGTGCCGGCCGTCGGCCTGCCGGTGTACGCCGAGATGATCGATCGGCCGGTCGGGCAGGACCGGCGCCGGACCGTCCACAAGGGACCGATACAGGTACCCGGTCTCCAGTACCTCGCGGAACCGGGCCACCCCCCAGTCGGCCACCAGGAACTTGAGCCGGGCGCGATGGCGCAGCCGCCGGTACCCGTAGTCCCGGAACAGCGCGGTCACCGCGGCCCACACCTCGGGCACCTCGGCCAGCGGTACCCAGGCGCCGAGCCGCCGGGCGAGCATCGGGTTGGTCGACAGGCCCCCGCCCACCCACAGGTCGAAGCCGGGGCCACGGGTCGGGTGTACCGCGCCGAGGAACGCGATGTCGTTCGCCTCGTACGGCACGTCGGGCAGCCAGGCCACGGTGGACTTGAACTTGCGCGGCAGGTTCGCGTAGTCGGGGTCGCCGAGGTACCGGTCCGCGATCGCCCGGATGGCGGGGGTCGGGTCGACCAGCTCCGCGGCCGAGACGCCGGCGACCGGACTGCCGACGATGACCCGCGGGCAGTCGCCGCAGGCCTCGGTGGTGTACAGGCCGACGGCTTCGAGCTCCCGCCAGATCGCCGGCACGTCCTGGATGCGTACCCAGTGCAGCTGGATGTTCTGCCGGTCGGTGATGTCCGCGCTGTCCCGGGCGTACCGCCGGGAAATCTCCGCGACGGCCCGCAGCTGGGCCAGGTCGAGCTGGCCGCCGTCCACCCGGATCCGCAGCATGAAGTACTCGTCCTCAAGCTCGTGCGGCGCCAGCACGGCCGTACGACCGCCGTGGATGCCCGGCCGCCGCTGGGTGTAGAGGCCCCACCACCGGAACCGCCCGCGCAGGTCGGCGGGATCGATGCTCGCGAACCCGTGGTGGGCGTAGATCTGCTCGATGCGCGCCCGTACGTTGAGCGGGTTGTCGTCCTTCTTGGTGCGTTCGTTGGGGTTCAGCGGCTCATGATGGCCGAGCGCCCATTGGCCCTCGCCCCGCGGTCGGCGGGCCGGGCCGGTGGCGGGGGTGGTGGTGGTGGCAACGGCATCGGGGGTCGCGGTGACCACCATGCGGCGTCCCTTCCTGGGGTACCCGGACGGCGGGTACGCGCCACCAGGCGACGACGATGTCGAAGCGCACGGCGCGCGACCCGCGCGCCCGACTGCGGCTACGAGAAGCGGCGTGGGCGGCGGACGTCAGCGCGCCGGACAGATGGCACTGCGCATGCGGCCGTAGTCGACGTGGCGCCGAGCCACGAAATGACGTACGACGGCGGCGGACATGCCCGTCATGCTGCCACCTCGCTGCCGGCCGGGCCAGCCACAGGTGACGGCCGTCACCGGCGGCAATCGCGATCATGGACGCCACGCGGTGGATCGCGGGCGCGGCGCGCGGCGGGGGCGCCCGCGGTGGCTGCCCCGCCTCACCTTCTCGTCAGGGGGACCACGAGGACGGCCTCGGTGCCACCGCCGGACCGCGGCCGGAGCTCGATGGCGCCGCGCAGCTCGCCGGTGGCGAGGGTCCGGACGATCTGCAGGCCCAGCCGCCCGCCGCCCTCGGGATCGAACCCGTCCGGTAGGCCCTGCCCGGTGTCCGCGACCGTGACGTGCAGCTGCCGGCGGAACCGGTGGACCGCGACGACGACCTCGCCGTCGCCGTCGCTCGACATCTCGGCGAAGCCGTGCTCCACCGCATTCAGCAGCAGCTCGTTGAGGATCATCACGAGCGGCGTCGCGATCTCGGCCGGCAGCACGCCGAACGTTCCGTCGCGGCGCATCCGTACCCGGGCCTCCGGCGCGGCCACCTCCGCGGCGGCGGCGGCGACCCGGTCGACGATCCCGTCGAACTCGACCGTCTCATCGGCCGACAGCGCGAGCGTCTCGTGTACCAGGGCGATCGAGGCCACCCGGCGGACCGACTCCTCCAGCGCCGCCCGGGCCTGCGGCGTCGGCACCCGCCGGGCCTGCAGGCGCAGCAGGGCCGCCACGGTCTGCAGGTTGTTCTTGACCCGGTGATGGATCTCCCGGATGGTCGCGTCCTTGGTGATCAGGGCGCGATCCCGGCGCCGCACCTCGGTGATGTCCCGGACGAGCACGAGCGCGCCGATCGGCACCCCGGCCGGCAGCAGCGGCAGCGCGCGGATCAGTACGGTCGCGCCGCGCGCGTCGATCTCCATCCGCGCCGGCGCCTCCCCCCGCAGCGCCGCGCCGATCCGGGCGGTCGCGTCCGACCCGTCCAGCGGGTCGCTCGCGAGCCGGCCGGTCAGCCCGGCGAGATCCTCGCCCACCAGGTGAGCGGCGAGACCCAGCCGGCGGTACGCGGACTGCGCGTTCGGGCTCGCGTACGTGACCTTGCCGCCGGCGTCGAGGCGAACCAGGCCGTCGCCGACCCGCGGTGCGCTCGTCGTCTCGCCGCGGTGCCGGGGCGGCGGGAACGTGCCGTCCGCGACCATCTGGGCCAGGTCGTCGGCGGTCGTCAGGTAGTTGAGCTCGAGCTGGCTCGGCGTACGGGCGGTGGACAGGTTGGTGTCCCGGCCCACCACGGCCACCACCGAGCCGGGCTCGCCATCCGAGTCCCGCCGGCGCACCGGGATCGCCTCGTGCCGGGCGGGGGTGTCCCCGTACCAGACCGGGTCGCCCTCGCGCCAGATCCGGCCCTGGGTCCGGGCGATCTCCAGGTGCGCGACCTCCGGGCCGAGAACCACGTGACCCACCTGGTCGTCCTGGTACGCGGTGGGCGCCGTGGTCGGGCGTACCTGGGCCACGCACAGGAACGCCGGACCGCCGGCCGGTTGGTCGACCGCGGGCGCGACCGGTACCCACAGCAGCAGGTCGGCGAAGGACAGGTCGGAGATCAGCTGCCAGTCGCCGGCGAGCCGGTGCAGGTGGTCGATGTCGGCGTTGTCGAGGCCGGTGTGCTCCTCGACGAGGTCGCGCAGGGTGGACACGAGGACCAGCGTGCCACGGCGGGCGGCCCAGCCGGATGCGCTACCCCTACGGGCTGTGGTGGGGCTAACCCCCGGGCAGGCCCGGTGGCCTCCCGGATCGATCTCGCCGACGCATACCGGCAGAGTCGTGGCTGACGCGCTCGGGGGGTGGGCGCGCAGGCACCGAGCCCGAAACGGAACGGTTTTCAACGGGAGGGAAAGCATGTCCAGAGGGCCGATGACGGTCCGGGTCGCGCGCTGGAGCGCCACCCATCCGTGGCGCGCGATAACACTGTGGACGGTGTTCGTCGCCGCGTGCTTCGTCGTGGGGTCGATGGCCGGCGTGCGGCAGGCGACGGACGACGAGCAGGGAAAGATCGGTGAGGCGGGCCGGGCCGGGCAGATCGTCAGCTCCGGCCACTTCACCGACCCGCCGGTGGAGAACGTGCTCATCACGCCCCGGTCGGGGGCGCTGGACCAGCAGGCGGCGGCGTCCGCCGCGGCCGCGGTCCGCAGCCACCTGGCGGCGCGCCCCGAGGTCGCCGCGGTAGCGGATCCGGTACCGTCGCCGGCCAACGACGCCTTGGTCATCCGGGTCACCCTGGCAGGTGACGACGATTCCGCCGCGGCCAAGGTACCCGCCCTGCTCGCCGAGACCGCCGCCGTCCAGCGCGACTTCCCGCAGCTGCGGGTGGAGCAGGTGGGCAACGCGTCGATCGGCCGGGCGCTGGACGAGACGCTCGGCCAGGACTTCCAGCGGGCCGAGCTGTTCAGCGTGCCGGTGACGCTGCTCATCCTGCTGGTCGCGTTCGGCGCGCTGATCGCGGCCGGCGTACCGGTCCTGCTTGCCCTGTCCGCGGTCGCGGCGGCCATCGGACTGTCCGCGGCGGCCTCCCATCTGGTACCGGCGACGGACGCGATGAACAGCGTGATCCTGCTGATCGGGCTCGCCGTCGGCGTCGACTACTCGCTGTTCTACCTACGCCGCGAGCGCGAGGAGCGGGCCCGCGGCGCGGGACACCTCGCCGCGGTCGAGATCGCGGCCGCGACGTCCGGGCACGCGGTCGTCGTCTCCGGCATCGCGGTCATCATCTCGATGGCCGGCTGCTACCTCGCTGGCGACGTCGTGTTCTCCTCGCTCGCGACCGGCTCGATCCTCGTGGTGGCCGTGGCCGTCGTGGGCTCGCTGACCGTCCTGCCGGCGATTCTCGCGAAGCTCGGCCGCTGGGTGGACCGCCCGCGCATCCCGTTCCTCTGGCGGCTCACCGCGCCGCGCGCGAGCGGACCGAGGTTCTGGCCGGCGGTCCTGCGGCCGGTACTGCGCCGGCCGGCCGTTGCGCTGGTCGTCGCGGTCGCCGCGCTGCTGGCGCTCGCCGCGCCCGCGCTCGGCATGCGGCTGAAGTTCCCCGGCGCCGAGGACCTGCCGCGGACCACCGCGGTAATGCAGGCGTACGACCGGCTGACGGCGGCGTACCCCAGCGCGGGTACCACCCACCTCGTCGCGGTACGGGCACCGGCCGGGCGCGCCGGTGCGGTGCGCGCGTCACTCGACGCGCTGATGTCGCGTACCGAGGGCGATCCGCTCTACGCGCGGGACCGGTTCAGCCAGCCGCGGGTGTCCGCCGACGGCCGGGTGTCCTATGTGGAGATCGCCACGCCGAACCCGGACGGCAGCAGGGCCGCCTCGCGGTCGCTGGCCAAGCTGCGGAGCGTGCTCGTACCGGAGACGGTGGGTACGGTCCCCGGTGCCGAGTACGCCGTCGGCGGCTTCGTGGCCGTCAGCGAGGACTACGCCGCGCACATCGCCCACCAGCTGCCGATCGTGATCGGCATGGTGCTGCTGCTCACGTTCGTCGTGCTGGTGCTGACGTTCCGGTCGGTCGTGGTCGCGATCACCGCGATCAGCCTCAACCTGCTCTCCGCGGCCGCCGCGTACGGGCTGCTGCAGGTGGTCTTCGGCGGTACGTGGGCCGAGGGGCTGCTCGACTTCCATTCGATGCACGCGATCGTGTCCTGGCTGCCGCTGTTCCTGTTCGTGGTGCTGTTCGGCCTGTCGATGGACTACCACGTGTTCGTGGTGAGCCGGATCCGGGAAGGGGTTCGCCGCGGTCTGTCCACAAAGGACGCCGTGGCGGCCGGGATCGTAGGCTCGGCCGGCGTGGTGACGAGCGCGGCGGCCGTGATGGTCGGGGTGTTCGCCATCTTCGCCACGCTCAGTACGATCGACTTCAAGCAGCTCGGCATCGGGCTCGCCGCCGCGATCCTCATCGACGCGACGGTGATCCGCGCCGTGGTGCTACCCAGCCTGATGACGCTGCTGGGCCGGGCGAACTGGTGGGCGCCGGGCTGGCTGCGGGGTCGTACCCGGGCCGAGGTACCGGCACCGGCGCGGCACCGGGAACCGGCGGTTACCGGGTCGAGGTGACCTTGTCGAGGCCGCGCGGCGCATCCGGATCCTCGCCGCGCGCCAGCGCCAGAGCGAGTGCGAGCCGCTGCACCGGCAGGATGTCGAGCAGCGGCGCGTACCGTTCGTCGACCGCGGGCACCGGGATCCGCGCGGCCACATTCTCCACATCGGACGGTCCGACCACGACCACGTCGGCCCGCCGCTCACCGAGCTTTGCCAGCACCTCGCGCATGGCCCTGCCACCCGGCCCGCCGCCCACGACGGCGAGCACCGGTACGGCCGGGTCGGCCATGGCGAGCGGGCCGTGCAGCAGGTCCGCGCCGGAGAACGCGAGCGCGGCCAGATAGGACGTCTCCATCAGCTAGGTCATCGGCGCGGACGAGAAGATGTCGGTCGTCTCGAGCTCTCGCAGTGGGACGCCCGGCTGCGCCATGATGCTGGCGTAGAGCTCGCTCGGCTGGCCCGCGGCGTGCGT
>JAEHDK010000372.1 GCA_016880465.1 Micromonosporaceae bacterium | reverse complement strand
CAGCACGTCCGCCGGCGCCGCCCCCGCTGCCTGCAAGCCGGCCAGCACCGCCACGCAAGTCACGGCGATGCTGTCCAAGTTCAACACTGACTGTCTCGCGGCCCCGGCTGGCAAGCCATTCACCATCACGATGGCAAACCACGACGCCGGCGTGCCACACAACCTCGCCATCTACGCCGACGAGGCCGCCAGCAAGCCGCTGTTCCGCGGCGATCTGATCACCGGCCCAGCGAGCATCACCTATCACGTCCGCCCATTGCCGGCGGGCCGCTACTTCTTCCGCTGCGACGTGCATCCGCAGATGAAGGGAGCGGTGCGCATCGGGTGACCAGGACCCACAGCCGCCGTCTGAGCCGACCGGCGACGACAAGGCCCGGCACGGTCCAGGCGGCCGACCAGGTTCCTCGCCGGCCCACGGCCGGCGAGGTCCGCATCCACGGCGGCGCGGAGAATTGTCACGGGTTACGGAGGACCTCCTCGGCGCGCATAGCGAGCCAGACGTTGACGATGTCAGCGGTGATGGTGAGGTCGCGCCCGGTGAGCCGCTCAAAGCGCTTGATGCGAGAGGCCAGGGTGTTGGGATGGATACCCAGTGCACGTGCGGCGGTGTCGGTCCGGCGGCCGGCCGGCGTTCTGGTCGGGTCCTCGCCGCTCAGGGGCTCCGGCCGAGCAGGGCGACGGCCCGGGCGAGGGCGTCCTCGACCAGGAACCGGTCGGGCCCCGGATCGTCGCGCAGGCCGTCCAGCGAGCCGATGATCGTGACCACGTCCGCCCACGGGTGATAGTCCACGCCGGTCATGCCCTCCCAGATGGCCGTGAAGCGGTCGGCCACCTCCAGGCCGTACTGGAACAGGTTGCCGCGGCAGTGGCCGACGTCGACGCATGCCGGCCCGATGCTGGCCGAGGCCCAGTCCACCACGCCGGTCACCCTGCCCCGGCGCCAGAGGACGTTGCCGGGGTGGTAGTCCCGGTGGGTGAACACTGCCGGGCCCGCGTCGTCCGGGGTGGGCCGGTGGAACAGCTCGATCGCGCGGCGCCAGACGCGCGGCCAGCGTGCCCACGCCGGCGGCTCGTACCGCTCCTGCCGGTAGGGCGCGAACGGGCGGATCACCCCGGCCGGCGGCAGCGCCGCCGCGTGGAGCCCGGGCAGCGGCCCGGCCAGTCGCTCCAGCCAGCGGTCGACGTCCCGTGGGAACCACTCCACCCGGCCAGGGATCCGCGACATCAGCAGCGCCGGCACGCCGGCGCTCGCGCCGGTCGGGTCCACGGCCAGCAGCCGCGGGGTCGCCACGGCGGCGCCAAGGTCCAGGCCGGCCACGAGCCCGAGCGCCCGCGCCTCTCGCTCGGCGATGTCCGGCTCCTCGATGACGTCCTCGCCCCGGACGTAGCGGCGCAGCACGACCCGCTCGACCGCACCGCCGGCGCTCGTTACCGAGAGCAGGTGCACCGCGGTCGCGCCGCCGCCCCGCAGCGCTTGCGCCGTGGTGACCGTCCCGCCAAGCTCGCGGCCCGCCCAGGCCAGCGCCGCCCGCGGCGGTCGCGATCGCAACAGCCGCCTGGTCGTCGCGTCGTCGTCGAACCCGTATGCGGCGGCCGCGGCCGGGACCGGGGAGCGCCGGTCTCCCCCGCCGGAGCCGCGCGACCGCACCGCGCTCACCCTTGCTCCTCCGCGCCGAGGACCCCGAGAAGCCGCAGCCGCTCGACCGCGACCCGCCGCGACGGGATGCTCCGGGCGCCGGCCGCCCACTCCCGCCAGGCCGGCCACCGCTGCTTGTCGAAGGCCTCGCCGTCGAACTCGGCCGCGTCGACGACCAGGTCGCGAACCGCGCGGAGCCGATCCGGGTCGCCGAGCCCGGGCCACCGCAGGTACTCGATCGTCCACGCCAGCCGCTTGTCACCACCGGCCGAGGAGTGGAAGAGGTGCAGGTCGAAGGCGATCACGTCACCCGGCGAGGTCTCCAGCACCACAGCGGGAACCGGCCACTCCTGGAACCCTTGCCGCCCGGGGTCCCTGAACCAGTAGCCGCGCACCCGACGGCCGAGGCTTCGGTCGTGGGAGCCAGGAACGACCCGGAGCGCCCCGTCGGCGACGGTGCGCGGCTGGAGATGGATCAGGAACTTCACGCCGCCGACGTCCGGGCCCTGATCGGTATGCCAACCCGCGTTGCTGGTGAGGAAGGTGGCAACCGGCACCGTCGGCACGGTCGGCCCGCCGAGCAGCGCGGCCGAGCCCTGGAACAGGCGCGGGTCATCAGCGATCAGCGCCTGGCTCAACGGCGACCGGTCCACCGACAGCGGCAGGTAGTCGCCGCGGATCCCGCCGGTGCCGTCGGTATCGGTATCGGTTCCGATCCCGCCGAAGGCCTCGTCGAGCGCCCTGGTCACCTCCGCGGTGAGCGCGACGACCTCCCGGTCGTCGAGCAGACGGCGCAGGACGACGAAGCCGAACGCCTCGAAGTGGGCGAGCTGCTGCTGGTCGATGCTGAACACGATGATCTCCTCATTGGTCGTCACGTGCGGGGGCCGCAAGGCACCGCCGGACGGCGGAGGAGATCGAGCGCGTCAACGTCAGGTGAAACCGGTTCTGGGCATCCTGGCCCCCTCAGGCCGAGGCATCGGGTCGTGCCGTCCAGCAAGTATGGCTCCCGCGCAGGGGCGATGCACCGACACGCGGCCCTGCGACAGGCCGGCGTGGGCGAATACCATTTGACCTCAAACCGCATCCGGCAAGGCGAATCGCTTACCGCCAGGCGCGAGGCACCAGGCCCTGACACAGGTAGGAGCACTGTCATGCCGACCAGCATCGACCTTCGGCGGCTTCGGGAGCTGCGAGCGCGCGGCGCGCAGCTGGTGGAAGTGCTGCGCCCGGCCGAGTACGCCGAGGAGCACCTGCCCGACGCGATCAACCTCCTCCTCAAGCAGCTCGACGCCACCACCGCCAGCCGGCTCGACCGCACCCGGCCGGTCGTCACCTACTGCTGGGACGCGATATGAGACACCAGCCGCCGAGCCGCGTGCCGGCTCGAACAGCTCGGCTTCGCTGAGGTCTACGACTACGCCGCCGGCAAGGTCGAGTGGCTCGCCCACGGCCTGGAGACCGAAGGTGAGCAGGCGGGAGTGCTTCGTGCCCGGCACGCCATGCGCGGCGACGTCGTCACCGCCGCACCGGACGAGGCGGTCGGCGAGGTCCGCGCGCGGGTGACCGGCTCGCCCTACGAGTTCGCGCTGGTCGTCGCAAGCGACGGGACGCTGGTGGGCAGGCTGCGCGACGACGCGCTGGCGGGCGACCCGGCCGCCCATGCTGAGCAGGTGATGGAGGCTGGACCGACGACCGT
>JAEHDK010000371.1 GCA_016880465.1 Micromonosporaceae bacterium | reverse complement strand
GCGGCCGGTGCGCAGGTCCAGCCGGCGCAGCACCGCGCTGCCGTCGGCGCAGCCGGCCAGCTCGGCGTAGAAGCCCGGCGCGGCGAACTCGGTGGTACGGCAGGCCGCCGCCGGCTGTGTCCACAGTGGAGTCCCGGCGGCCGGGTCGTACGCCCGGACCTCCCGTCCGCTCGACACGACCACGGCGCCGGCGGTGACGAACAGGCCCGGCGGCTCGTACACGGTCGCCGCACCGGTACGCCGGCCGGCGTAGCCGCCCGGCCCGACCGGGCCCGTCGCGCGCCATGCCACGGTACCGGTACGCGCGTCGATGGCCACCAGTTGGCCGTCCGACCAGCGCGACAGGACCAGCGGGCCGACCGCGGCCACGCCGATGACCTGGCCCGGCCAGCGGCGCAGCGACCAGTACGGGGTGGTCTCGGTGCGCGCGCCGACCGGCGCGTCGGCCCACACCTGGCGCTTGGCGGCGTAGACCCGCAGCCGCCCGTCCACGACGAGCGGGGTCCGCGGTAGCTCGCCGGTCACCTCGGGGTCGGCCCGCGGCGCAGCCGGGTACGGCGTGCGCGCCGGGGTCTCGATCTCGGCCGGCGCGAGCACCCGGTACCCCACCACGCCGGTGGTCGCCAGCACGACGACTCCGCCGACCACGGCTCGCCACCCCGCCAAGCGCACCCGGGTACCCTACCGGCTCAGGCGGCCGCCGGGTCTGCCTGCGTGGCGGCGGTGGCCAGGTCGGCCAGGTCGCGCCGCAACGCGGCCTCGACGGTGCGTACCGCGAGCCCGCCGAGCAGCAGCGCGAGCGCCCGGCTCGCCGCGCCCGTGGGCGTACCGTCCAGCACGATGCGTACCTGCGTCCACGACGGGTCCGGCCCGGGCCGGAACGTGTATGTCATGCGGTAGTCCGCCCCGATCCCGGGCGACGCCAGGGTAATCGATTGGTGCGGCTCGCAGGCGACCACGCGCAGTTCCTCGACGATGCGCGCCCCGTCCGCCACGAGCCGGGTCTCCCGCCAGGCGGTACCCGGGCCGAAGGCGCCGGCGGACAGCGGTTCGACGCTTTCCACTGTGGACAGCCAGCGGGGCCGGGCGGTGAGGTCAGTGAAGATCGCCCAGACGTGCTCGACGGGGGCGCGAACCGTCTGCCCCACCCGTACCGTCGACATCGCCGCCCCCCTCCGCGACCAGGCTACGCCGCCGCCCCGGCTACCCGGACCAGGTGCGTCCGGATTGTGACGCGGCCTCCACCGTCCCGGTGACCTCGGCAAGCGAGATCGTGCTGCCCGCCGGGCCGGGCGCGGTCGCCCGGATGGTCACCGAGTCCCCGTCCTCGAGGAATGTCCGGGTCGCGCCGCCGGCCAGCGTGACGGGCTCGGTCCCGCCCCAGGTCAGCTCCAGGAACGAGCCGGTCCCGGCCCGCTGTGGCCCGGACACGGTGCCGGACGCGTACAGGTCGCCGGTGCGCAGCCGGGCCCCGTTCACGGTCAGGTGGGCGAACTGCTGGGCCGGGGTCCAGTACATGCACGCGAACGGCGGCCGGGAGACGACCGTGCCGTTCCACTCGATCTCCAGCGCGAGGTCGTACCCCGCCCGGTCCGGTTCGCGCAGGTACCCGGCCACCGGCGGATCCTGCACCGGCGCCGGCACCCGGGCCGCGGCGAGCGCGTCGAGCGGGGTCACCCAGGCGGCGATCGACGTCGCGAACGACTTGCCGAGGAACGGCCCGAGCGGTTGGTACTCCCAGGCTTGGATGTCCCGCGCCGACCAGTCGTTGAGCAGTACGACGCCGAACACGTGCCGGGCGAAGTCTCCCGTCGACACGGCGGTACCGAGCTGGGTCGGGGTACCCACGACGAACCCCACCTCGGCCTCGATGTCGAGCCGGGCGGATGGCCCGAACACCGGCGCGTCGGCGCCGGCCGGCCGGCTCTGGCCGCACGGTCGGACCACCTCGGTACCGGAGACGACGACGGTGCCCGCCCGGCCGTGGTACCCGATGGGCAGGTACCGCCAGTTGGGCAGCAGGGGCGGCTGGCCGGGCCGCAGGATCTGGCCCAGGTTCGACGCGTGGTACTCCGACGAGTAGAAGTCCACGTAGTCCGCCACCTGGAACGGTATCCGCAAGGCGAGCGCGTCCACCGGGACCAGCAGCGGCTCGACGATGCCCCGGTGGGCCGGGTCGGTGAACAGCTCGGTGAGCCGGGCGCGTACGGTTCGCCAGGTGCCCTGGCCCGCGGCCAGCAACCGGTTCAACGCCGGCTCCCAGAGGGCGCCGTCGGCGTGCACGAGCCCATGCTCCTCGGCCGCGCCGAGGTCGAGGGCGAAGTCCCCGATCCGTACCCAGAGTCCGTGCTCGGTAGCCCCGTAGGGCAGGTGGTCCACGCCGTACCCGCTGCCGGCCGCCCCCCGCACCCAGGTCATCCCCGCGCCTCGTTTCGCTGCATCATCGGTCGTCTCCGTTCAGTAGCCCGAGGTGCCGCAGGTCGTCGAGCGGCTCGGCGATGCTGCACGTACCGAATCCGATCCACAGTGGACGGTCGGCGGCGAGCCGGGCACGGGCGGCCCCGACGAGCGGTACCGGATCGGTACCGCCGAGCAGTTCGGCCACGTCGGCGATCTCGGCGCCATCGGCGGCGGCCGCGGTACCGACGAGGATGTTCAGAAAACCGTGGTTGGTGAAGCCGGTCTCGGGATCGGTGTGCCGGATGGCGTGGTGCAGGCCCGCGGTCAGCTTGAACGGTAGCGCGCGGTCCCGGCAGGCGCAGATCACGGCGGCGAGCTCGACCGGCGTGGGGAACAGCTCCGCGGCCAACCCGCCGGTGCGGAACTTCGGCGCCACCGGCACGCCCGCCGCACGCGCTCCGGCCACCGTGTCGAGGGCCGCCAGCAGGCCCCAGGTCAACGGCGTCTCGGCGTACGCCGGAATGGTCTGCCAGTCGCGCAGGTGGGCCAGCAGGGCGGCGAGCCCGGGTTGCGGGTCCTCGCCCCGCTTGGCCACGGCGACCTCGACCTGCCGGATGTGCAGCCGCGGATCGGCGGCCGCCACGGCGTCCGGCAGGCCCGCGAGGCCGGTGTCACCCACCACGCCGACGGCCAGCGGCTCGCCATCCGCCAGCAACGGCGGCACGGCACCGAGCGCGGAGGCGGGCACGAGCAGGGGTCCCACCATCGGGGCGTACCAGGCGGAGCGGTGCTGGCGGTGCGCCTGGACCGCCTCGCGGAGCGGCGCGCTGCCGGGCGGGAAGACCGCCGCGTCATCGACGAGCCGGGCCAGCAGTGGGGGCACCTGCATTGACACGATCCTCGAATCTAGTAGACGCTACGTAAGGCGGACAACTTTGTCCGATTATCGGACGCTGGTGTCCGGGAAGCGGGACAAAACGGAGGTTCATCTCATGCCGTACTACCGCCGCGCCGGTGAGGTGCCCCCGAAGCGGCACACCCAGTTCCGCCAGCCCGACGGCGGCCTCTACGCCGAGGAGCTGATGGGCCAGGAGGGCTTCTCCGCCGACTCCGCGCTGCTTTACCACCGGTACCTGCCGACGGCGATCGTGGCCGCCGAGGCGGTTGACCGGCCGGCCCCGGCGCGTACGCCGAACCTGCCGCTCAAGCCGCGACACTTCGCCACGCACAAGCTGGACGTGGCCGGTGCGGACGCGGTACTCGACCGCCAGCAGCTGCTGGCCAACGACGACATACGGCTGTCCTATGTGCTGGCTGATCGGCCCTCACCGTTGTACCGCAACGCGATCGGCGACGAGTGCCTCTACGTCGAGGCGGGCTCCGCACGGATCGAGTCGACCTTCGGCGATCTGCCGGTCAATGCGGGCGACTACGTCATCATCCCCACCTCGGTGATCTACCGGGTGCTGCCGGTCGACGGCCCGGTACGGCTGCTCACCGTCGAGGCGACCGGCCACATAGGACCGCCGAAGCGGTACCTCTCGGCGCGCGGCCAGTTCCTGGAGCACGCCCCCTACTGCGAGCGCGACCTGCGCGGCCCGGCCGAGCCGCGACCGGTCGACGGTACCGACGTCGAGGTGTACGTCCAGCACAAGAGCCGGGCCAACGGCCCGGGGCGGACCGGCACGGCTTGGACGAGGCTTGTCTATGCCAACCATCCGTTCGATGTGGTGGGCTGGGACGGTTGCCTGTATCCGTGGGCGTTCTCGATCCACGACTTCGAGCCGATCACCGGGCGGCTACACCAGCCCCCACCCGTACACCAGACCTTCGAGGGGCCTAACTTCGTCATCTGCTCGTTCGTACCGCGCAAGGTGGACTACCACCCGCTGGCGATCCCGGTGCCGTACAACCACCACAACGTCGACTCCGACGAGGTGCTGTTCTACACCGGCGGCAACTACGAGGCACGGCGCGGCTCCGGCATCCAGCAGGGCTCGATCTCGTTGCACCCGAGCGGGTTCACGCACGGGCCGCAACCCGGTGCGGTGGAGCGGGCGATCGGCGTGGAGTCCTTCGACGAGCTGGCCGTCATGGTCGACACGTTCCGCCCGCTGGATCTCGGCGCGGCGGCACTGTCCTGCGAGGACAGCGGCTACGCGTGGACCTGGGCGGGCCGGTCGCTGCCGCCACCGTCCGGTGGCGCAGCCGCGGCTTACCCGGGCTCGGCGCGTCGGTAGACGGTCGCCACCGCGATCGCGGCCAACCCCTCACCGCGACCGGTGAACCCGAGCCCGTCGGTCGTCGTACCGGCCACGGTCACCGGCGCGCCCGCCGCCGCGGACAGCACCCGCTGGGCCTCGGCGCGGCGGGTGCCGATCCGCGGTGCCACGCCGATCACCTGGATCGCCAGGTTGCCGATCTCGAAGCCGGCGGCGCGTACCCGGCGCGCCGCCTCGGCCAGCAGCACGCCGCCGGCGGCGCCCGCCCACTGCGGCTGGTCGACGCCGAACAGCGCGCCGAGATCGCCGAGGTCCGCAGCCGACAGCAGCGCGTCGCACGCCGCGTGGGCCACGACGTCGCCGTCCGAGTGCCCGGCGAGCCCGGCGGCATCGGGCCAGTGCAGCGCGGCGACCCAGCACGGCCGGCCGGCCTCGAACGCGTGCACGTCGGTGCCGATCCCCACCCGCGGAACGATCACAGCGGCGACAGTACCGCGCCGCCTGGGCCACGTAGCAGCGCCTCGGCGAGGAGGAGGTCGACCGGTGTAGTGATCTTGATAGCCCACGGCGAGCCGGGCACCGTCCGTACGGCGCGCCCCAGCTTCTCGACCAGCCCCGCGTCATCGGTCAACGAGTCCACCGCCGCCTCGTGCGCCGCGACGAGGACCGAACGCCGGAAGCCCTGAGGTGTCTGCACGACCCGCAGCGCCGACCGGTCCACGGTGCCCACGACCTGGCCCGCGGCCGACACCTCCTTGATCGTGTCGACGACCGGCAGCACCGGGATGACTGCGTCGGCACCGGCCCGGACCTCGGCCGCCACGGCCTCCACAAGGGACGGTGGGGCGAGCGCCCGCGCGGCGTCATGCACCAGCACGATGTCGAACCCGGCCGGTACGGCGGCCAGCGCCCGGCCGACCGAGTCCTGCCGGTGCTCCCCACCGGCGACCACGGTGACTCCGGCGCCGGCGAGGCGGGTCACGGTGTCCACATCGGACGGTGGAGCGGCCACGACCACGCAGCCGACCGAGGGCGCCGCGGCAACGCCGCGCAATGCGTGGCACAGCAACGGTTCGCCGGCCAATGGCCGCAGCGCCTTGGGCGTACCCGAGCCGAGCCGGACCCCGGCGCCCGCCGCGACAACGAGGACCGCGACGTCACCGCGCGGATTGCGCTGCGCGGT
>JAEHDK010000370.1 GCA_016880465.1 Micromonosporaceae bacterium | reverse complement strand
GTCAGCCCGGGCAGTCGCTGGTGGAAGGTCGCGACGACGCGGGCGGGCAGCTCGCCGGTGAGGTGGAACGACGCGCTACGGCCGGTGGTCCCGCCGATGCGGGCGCCGAGCCGGGCGAGCTGTGCGGTGACCGGGCCGAGCCGGTCGAGGGGGATCTCGAGGTCGAACTGGTGGCACGGCTCGTAGACCCGGGTGCCGGCCATCGCGAGCGCCCCGGCGAGGACGAGCGGCGTGAGGTCCCGGAAGTCGCCCGCGACGGTGACGGGTGACCAGTACCCGCAGTGGGTGAGGGTCACCGTGATGTCGGTGACCGGCCACCCGTACCGGCCCTGCTCGAGTGCCTGCCGGACGGTCTCCTCGATGGCGCGGTGGAAGGCCAGCGGCAGCGACCCCAGTTCGACCTCGCGCTGGTAGATCACCCCCGAGCCGGGCGGCGCCGGCTCGACCCGCAGCCCGACCGACGCGGCGAAGCCGTGCCCGATCGGCTCGTACGCCGTACCGACGCGGACCGGCCGCTCGAGGTGCACGATCCGGCTCGGTGCGAACACCGCGTCGATGCCGTACACCTGCGCGAGCGTCGCCCCGATGACCTCCCTCTGGACCTCGCCGTAGAGCAGCACGCTGCTGTCGCCGTCGGCCGAGACCCGGGTGGCGATCAGCGGATCCTGGTCGGCCAGGCTCAGCAGTGCGGCGTGCAGCGCCGCGGCATCACCGGCCCGACGAGGCCGCACGACGGTCTCCAGGCTCGGCCGGGCGACGTACGCCTGGTCGCCGAGCCCGTCGGGCGAGCCGATCTGGTCCCCGATGCGGATCCCAGGCAGGCCGCGGACCTGCGCGATGTGCCCCGCGGTGAGCTCGCCCGCCGCGGGCCGGCCCAGGACGTGGAGCGCGCTGACCTGGCCGCGGAAGGTGCCGATCCGGCCATCGGCCTCCCGCCGGTAGACGGTCACCCGCTGGCGCGGACCCAACCGCCCACCGTACGAGCGGAGGTAGGCGACCTTGTCCCCGCCGGGGCCCCGCTCGATGGCGAAGACCCGACCGCGCAGTGCATCCTCCGCCGCGGGTGCCGGTGGCAACAGCCGGCGGATGGCGTCGAGCAACGCGCCGACGCCGGCGCCGGACAGCGCGCAGCCGAACACCAGCGGGTACACCTGGGCCGCCGCCGTCTGCGCCCGCAACGCCGCCCAGAGCCGGCCGGACTCCGGTGTCACGTCCTCGACGAGGTCGCCGAGGAGCGCGTCGTCGTGCTCGGCGAGCACCGCCGCGAGGGCGGCTAATACGGCCGGGTCGCGGTCGCCGGCGCCGAACGCCGCGGTCGGGGTGCCGAGACCACGGGCCGAGCCGAGCGGCGCGACGTACGGGGTGAGCAGCCGGGCGATGTCGGCGACGAGCTCGGGACCCCGCGCACCCGCGCGGTCGATCTTGTTTATAAAGATCAACGTCGGCAGGCGCAGCGACCGCAGGATCGCCATCAGCACCCGGGTGTGCGGCTGAACCCCCGCCACCGCCGACAGGACGAGTACGGCACCGTCGAGCACGCCGAGCGCCCGCTCGACCTCGGCCACGAAGTCGCTGTGCCCGGGAGTGTCGATGAGGTTGACCCGGCGGTCGCCGACGACGAACGGGGCGACCGCGGAGCGGATCGTGATGCCGCGACGCCGCTCGATGTCGCCGGTGTCGGTCTGGGTGGTACCCGCATCGACGCTGCCGAGCCGGTCTATCGCGCCGGTCTCGTAGAGCAGCCGTTCGGTCAGGCTGGTCTTACCGGCGTCGACATGCGCCAGAATACCGATGTTGACCACCGGCAGCAGCGGTGCCGCCGGCCCCGAAAGTGCGGTCTGGATAGCCAACGCGGTCCTCGAAAGCTCGCATCCGGATGGGCTGTGAGTTCTCGAGTCCTCGCATCTGCGCGCTCCCGTCGCTGGACGACATCCGTCGCCGCCATGCTGCCAACACCCACCCCGTCGTGCCATCGAAATACCGGTCCTGACGGCGAGGTCGGCCGGTGGTTGGACCCGTGCCGGTCCCGCCCGCGGGCAACCCGGGGCGGGCGAGAGTCCGATATGGGAGGCTGAACCGGTGACCAGAGCTACGCCGGCGAGGCCAGCATTACCGGCAGCCGGCCTCGAGCGGCTGCACGACGCGATGGCCGAGCGGGTGGCGGCAGGCCTGCTGCCCGGCCTGGTCACCCTGCTCGCCCGCGGCGACGACGTCCAGGTGGACACGATCGGCTCGTACGCCGTCGACGGCGCCGTACCGATGCGCCGGAACACGCTGTTCCGCATCGCCTCGTTCACCAAGCCGATCCTGGCCACCGCGACCATGCAACTGGTCGAGGCCGGGACTCTCGACCTGGCCGAGCCGGTCGACCGGCTGCTGCCGGAGCTCGCCAACCGCCAGGTCCTCGCCCGGATCGACGGGCCGCTGGACGAGACCGTGCCGGCGGACCGCCCGATCACGCTCGAGGACCTGCTGACCTTCCGGATGGGCTTCGGCATCCTGACCGAGCCGGCCTTCAACCCGCCCTTCCCGATCGTCGCCGCCGGCGAGCGCCGACAGCTCGTCCTCGCGCAGCCCGACCCCCGTACGCCCCACCCGCCGGACGAGTGGATCCGGTTGTTCGGCACGCTGCCGCTGATGTACCAGCCCGGCGAGCGCTGGCAGTACAACGCCGGCTCGCTCGTCCTGGGTGTGCTGGTGGCCCGCGCGGCCGGCGCGCCGCTGGGCGACGTACTGAAAAGCCTGCTGTTCGACCCGCTCGGCATGGTGGACACCGGATTCTGGACCGCGAAAACCAACGCGCAGCGGATCCCGAGCTACTACCTGGCCAACCGGGAAACGGGCGCGCTGGAGCTCCAGCCGCTGTCGACACCCACCGAGTGGACTGCCCCGCCGGTGTTTCCGTCCGGCGCCAGCGGCCTGCTGTCGACGGCCGACGACTTCCTGTCGTTCGCCCGGCTGCTGCGCAACAACGGCACCCACCGTGGCAAGCGGCTGTTGTCGGCCGAGTCGGTCCGCCTGCTGACCACCAACCACCTGACCGCGCAGCAGATCACCACCGCGGGCATGCTCCTGGAACCCAAGGGCTGGGGGTACGGGATGGCGGTCGCCGCCGACCCCGACGAGGTGTCCGCCGTCCCCGGGCGGTACGGCTGGTACGGCGGCTACGGCACGGTCTGGTGCACCGACCCCCACCGCGACCTGATCGCGCTCGCGCTGACCCAGACCTCCGACTTCCTCTTCGACGGCGGGCGTGCCGAGTTCACGACCCTGGCCCTGCGGGCAGCCGACTGAGAGTGGCGGTGTCGAGCAGATCGCCGCCTGGCGCCGGTCGGGCGCCACCCACGTGGCCGTCAGCACGATGCGCCTCGGCCCCGGCGGCATCACCGGCACATCGCCGAAATGGGAGTGCCGGCCGCGCCCTAAACGTGAGTCCGATTGTCGAAAAAATACCCACGGGCGAGCCAACGGATTCGCCATATAGCGCACACCCGCCGGCGATATCCTGTCGGCGTGTCGATGGAGCGCCTCCGTCAGGCCAAACGACCGGTCACCGCATTGGCCGGTCCATACAGCCATCCATTCCATCCGATCCTGGTCACCGTACCGATCGGCGCCTGGGTCGCCAGTCTCGTCTTCGACGTGGGTACGCGAGTCGCGGTCGACGACGCCGGTGCGCTGGCGCTGGGATCGCGCTGGCTTATCGCCATTGGCGTGCTCGGCGGCATCGTCGCCGCTCTGTTCGGGTTCCTCGACCTATTCGCAATTCCGATCGGTACGCGCGCCTTCCGCGCCGGCCTGGCGCATATGGGCTTGAACCTGACCGTGATCCTGGCGTACCTGGTGAATTTCCTGCTCCGCCGGGACGGGCATGGGCCTACCCCGGCCGCGCTGATCGTCCTGTCGGTGGTCAGCCTCGCCGTGCTGGCGGTCTCCGGATATCTGGGCGGACACCTCGCATACCGCTACGGCGTACGCGTTGCCGACGAGCAGATACAGGCCGCCGGCTACCTCACTAGTGACAAGGATTGATCTGATGGCCATCGCCGCATTCATCACCTGGGTAATCGCCGCGTTTCTCGGTTTCGTCATGCTCAGCACCTGGCTGGCCAGGGGCGGCGCGCGCCGGGCACCGGGCGGAGCCGCCAACGTCGGCACCGCCGCCCCCGGAACCACTACCGCGGCACCCGCGACCGCGGGGCCCACGGCCGCAGCCCCCGGGGCCGCGCCGAGTCGGATCGCCCCGCCGCTGATCTTCGGCCACTTCCTGCTCGCCGCGACCGGCCTGGTCCTCTGGGTCGTCTACCTGTTCGTCGACGCGAGCTGGCTGACCTGGGTCGCGTTCGGGATCCTGGTCGTCGTCGGGATCCTCGGCGAGTCGATGTTCCTGCGGTGGCGCCGCAGTCGCACCGAGCCGACGCCGGAGTCGCGGTTCCCGGTGGGGGTCGTGTACGGCCACGGTCTGTTCGCGGCGGCGACCGTCGTGCTGGTCTTCCTGTCGGCCATCGGCGTCGGCGAGTCCTGAGACCCGGTCACGGCGCGGTCAACTCGACGCGGCATGCGCCCGGGCACGATGCCCGGTCAGGTCCGGGCGGCGAACACCCGCTCGACCTGCGCGTGACCCACACCGGTGGCCAGCAGCATCCGGAGCATCACAGCGCCACGCGGGTGCGGGCGAGCCGTGCCGGATCCGGCCGTACGAGCGGCGGGTGCCGCGGCGTCACGC
>JAEHDK010000369.1 GCA_016880465.1 Micromonosporaceae bacterium | reverse complement strand
TGCAAGTTTCATTGCACGTTTACTCGCCTCTCACCACGAGAAAGCTCCCCTCGCCCGCCGGTGCCCCGCCGGCGGGCACCTCGCGTGCCGGTGCCTCGCCCGCGGCCGGCCGCGTCGTCTCGTCGATCGTGGCGAGGAGTCGCCGGACCGGCCCGTCGCCGGTCAGGTCACTGTGGACGGTGCCGCCGGCCCACCGCAGCGTACGCTGCCACCGCCCGGTGTACCGGCGCAGGAGCAACGCCGTACCGGCCACGGCCACCGTCTCCGGCGGCACGCCGCAGGCCTGGGCCAGGGCGGCCAGCCGGGCGGACAGGTCGGCGTCGAGTACCACCGGGACCACTAGCGGTCCCCCAGTACCGCCATGGCGACGTCCGGCACCGTGGCGACCTCGGCGTCCGGCTCCGCGACCGGGTAGTCGTCGGTGTGGTAGCACCCGGTACCGTGCACGACGACCTCGTAGCCGTCCGGGACGAGCCCGCGGTCGATGGCATTGAGCACACCGGTCAGCGCCATCACGAGGGACCACTCCCGCAGCTGCGCCGGGTCGGCCGGCAGGCGTCGGGTGTCGGCGAGCAAGGACCGCAGCATCGGGTAGCGGGCCAGGCACTCGCGGCGCGACACGACGATGCCGTCGCCGCCGTACCGGGCGACGAGGTCGTTCATCGCCGGCGACGTGACTGGTCGGTGGGTGTAGAACGTCGGGTCGAGCACCTCGGCCGGGTCGTCGGTCGTGGTCGGGAAGCGCGGGTCGGCGTCCTGGACCCAGGCGTCGTTGTCGCCGTCGGGCCGGTACGCCGGCAGGTGCTCCGGGGAGAAGCTGCCGTACCGCAGGTTGAGCACCATGTCCGGGGTACCGAGGTGCTGCACGAGCAGGAAGCCGGGGCGGTCGGTCGGGCTCGCCCGACCGGCGTCCTCCAGGACGTCCCGGCCGAGGTTGTAGCCGAGCAGGCCGTACGCGCTCGACACCGAGTGCGCGTGCCAGCGCGGTCCCGCCGCCGACGTCGGCGAGGCGTCGGCTTCGAACGCCGCCCGGGCGGCGTCGGCGACGAGGTAGTTCGGTAGCGAGAGCGAGAACCACAGCGCGACGCCGTGCCGCTCGTACGCCTGCTTCGCATGCTCGTCGACGAATGCCCGGCCCAGCGCCTTGACGCCCTCCGCCTCGCCGGCGAAGCGCAGCACCGGGTTGCGGGCCCGCCATGCGGCATCGGTGTACAGCGGGTCCTGCCGGAACTTGTGCCGGGTGGCCGCGGGCGCGAGTACCGCGATGGACAGGTCCTCCGGTGCGGCGAGCCCGGCGATGATCGCCCGGCCGACCGCGTCGCGCAGTGCGATGCCCTTGTTCGCCGAGGTCGGCGTCACGATGCAGATCCGGTCGCCGGTGCGCCGGATGTGCTCCACCGCCCGGGCGACGATCAGCAACGAGGCGAACGTTTTCGTCGTGTGCGTACCCGGGTTGCCCATCAGGTCGATGAGCTGCAGGCGGTGACCGCGGTACGCGCCGAGCCCGCGCCAGGTCGCGGTCGCCGCGGCGAAGAACCGGCGGACGTCGTCGGTCAGTTCGGGCAGCGCGAAGCCGGGCGCGAACTCGGGAGTACCGGGTGCGCCGCCCGGGCCGGCGCCGCACTTCGCGACCGTCGGCGGGATGGTGTCGTAGTAGTCGACGATGAGGTTCCGCGTGGTCGGTGCCGTCGCGGTCGAGGTCGCGAACATGCCGGTGGCCCTCCGGTTCGGGTCGGAATCGGGGACGCCGCCGGTTGTGCCGGGACCGCCCCCGAGCACGGTGAGCGTAGCGCTCGCTGTCATCGACAGTCCACATGCGACTTTGCTGCGGTCGCCGCGAGCTCCGGCCGCCAGACGCGGAACCCGCCGCGGTCGGAGTCTGCCACGGACGGCCCGCGGCGAGTAGCTGCTGTCCGAGATCCGCCGCACCCGGCGACCCCGGGCCGAAGTGTGTCCCGCGGCGTCTGGCCGGCTTTCGCCGGATATATCCTGGTAGATGGATCGATCTCCAATATGCATTGACCGGTGTCTGTCCCTTAGGTGTTCCGCGGTATTGACAGTGTGTTGACGCTCCACGAAAACTGGCCGCACCTGCAAATTCATGGATGCGTCGTCACGTCCTGGGGAGTGGTAATGAAGCGGCTCTGGCCCCCGCGCCGCCCGCGCATGCCAGCCGCCCGCGCCGGAGCGGCAGTCCGGGGCAGTTGGCTGGTCATCGCCGTGGTGGCCATGGTAGGTGCCGTGGCAGGCGGCGTGCTGGTGGTGCGCGACTGGGCCACCCCGGCGCCCTTGTCTGCGGCGGCGACGCTCGGCGGGCTGACGGCCCAGTTGCATGACGCCGGCTGGCTGTCGATGGAGAGCCACCAGGCGACCGACCAGGGCGGCTACCAGATGCCGGCGCAGATGATGCCGGGCGCGCCGGCCGGCGACGACATGCGCCTCGGCGTGCCGCTCACCCTGGTGAACACCGGCGGGAAGGCACGCGGTTTCGAGCTTGCGGAGGAGTTCTTCCTCGGCGGCGGCCGCAACGACGTGCCCCGCGAGCTGCACTCCGACACGTTCGGGCAGCTCCCCCGGCTGGGCCCGGGAAGCGCGGTGGACGGCGTCCTCTACTTCGACACGACGGTGCCCGGCGCCGCTGATCCGCCCATGTACCTGCTGTGGAAGCGAGCCGGCACATCGGTACAGCTGGCGATCCCCCGAATCAGCGAAATCTCCCACGACCACGGTTCGTAGTAGCCACTCGATGGCTGAAACCCGCACCCTCCGGCCGCTCCGCCCGGCGCGGCCGTCCCTTCCCCGTGAGGAGGTCCAACCCAGCGGCATTCCCGGATGACCAACACCAAGGCAGGCCGGCAGCCTGTCGGCGGGTGGCACCCCGCCGACGGCCGGTCCGGCGGCTGCCGACAGCAGCGATCTCGCGCTATAGACAAGGAGGACCGCTATGCGCGACTCACCTACTGCGCCCGTTACCAGGCCACCGAGCAGACGCGTCGATGGCCCGAGTGGTGGCGACACCCCCACAATAACGAGGTCCCACCTGCTCGTCGCGGCCATCTTGGCCGCCGGCACCGTGGGCTGGCAGCACGTGGCCCTGTTCGGCGGATCGGGCCAGTTCCGGTCGCACGCGCCGTACCTCGTTGCCGACCTTCTCTTCGCCCTTCCGGCCGCCGGGCTCGCCGTATGGCTGGTCGCGGCGCTCGGCCGGCGACTGGGCCTGGACCCAGGGGCCGGCCGTACACCGACGACCAGCCTCGGCGAGCCCCTGGTACGGGCCGCCTGCCTCGCCATCGCCATGACCCTGATCGGCGTGCCGCTGGCGATCCTGCAAGCGGTGAGCCATGCCGTGCTGGGTACGTCGGCCGGTCACCACCACGGCGCGGCGCTCCCGGCCGACGGCCTGGCCGGGTGGCTCGGCTACGGCGCCGGCCAGGCGCTGCGGTCCCAGGTGGCGACGCTGGTTCTCGCCCTCGTTGCGGTCGCCCTCGCGGCGGTCTCGCCGCGGGAGGTGTGGGCCTTCGTGACTCGCCGCATCCGCGCGGCGAGCGCGGTCGCCTGGGCGCTGACCCTGGTCGTGGGCATGCTCGCAGGTACGTTGACGGCTACCCCGGCCGCCAACGCCGGGCCGAGTGCGCCCGACGGCGGGATCGAGACCGGATCCGGCTGCTCGGGCGGCGCGGACCGGACCTACGATGTCAGCGCCATCAACATCGACATCGTGGTGAACCAGACCGGCGACCACGACCCGTTCGGCTACATGTACGTGCTGAACGCCAACGAGGCCGGGGTACGCGCCCAGGAGGCCGCGCTGCAGGCCGCGTCGTCATTGCCCATCGACGACCCGACTGCCGCGAAGGTTTCCAGCGGGCTCGGTCACGACCTCATCCAGCCGCTCGTGCTGCGGGCCCGGCTGGGCGAGTGCGTGGCGATCAACCTCACCAACAAGCTCACCGCTGCGCCGCGCGGCGGCCCGAACGGCAACCCGTCGATCGTGCAGCCGGGCGGGGTGCCGGACGTCTCCATCGACATGGCCGGCGTCTCCTACGACGCGGCCGGCGGCGAGGGCGGCCAGGCGGTCGGCGACAACCCGACCTCGATGATGGCCGCGCCAACGCAGACCAAGCAGTACAAGTACTACCTCGACCCGCTGATGGGCGAGGGCGCGAAGGTGTTCCGCAGCGGCGGCGACTCGGTCCAGCTCACCGCGCACGGCCTGTTCGGCGTGCTGGTTGCGGAGGATTCCGGGGCCCGGTGGTTCGACACCATTAGCGGCGCGGAGAAGACCACCGACAGCAACTACAGCAACTGGGACGCGATGATCGATCCAGCGGTCGGTCCGACCTTCCGCGAGTTCACCATCATCTACCACGAGGTCGGCGACGAGAACTTCAACCTGCGCCGTCCGTTGCGGGAGAACGCTGATGGTGCCGCCCCCGGCGACCAGGCGACCTTCGGCCGGGCGCTTCCGATGATCGACACGGGCGGGCCGAATGCGGCGAACCCGCGGGCCGGCGGCGGCGGCACCGACGCCTACCGTCCGGGTAGCCGGGCACTCAACTACCGCAGTGAGTCGTTCTTCCGCCGGCTGCAGAACGAGGCGCCGCGCGGCCTGAACGCTCAGAAGGCGAACGAGTCGATCGCCTACAGCTCATACCCGTACGGCGACCCGGCGACCCCGATCGCCCGCTCGTACCTCGGCGAGCCGACCAAGACCCGGCTCGTGCACGCGGGGTTCGAGCAGCTGCACGTGCACCACCTGCACGGTGGGGCGACCCGGTGGCGGCAGAACCCGAATGCGGACGACACCGCGATGTCCAGCGGGTTGACCAAGGTGCCGATCCAGAACGCCAAGTCGATCCGGCTCGACTCGCAGACGATCAGCCCGATGGAAGCGTTCAGCCTCGAGCACGAGTGCGGGGCCGGCGGTTGCCAGCAGGCAGCCGGCGACTTCCTGTACCACTGCCACATCGCCCACCACTACATCGCCGGGATGTGGGCCATCTGGCGGGTCTTCGACACCGCACAGTCCACCCTGGCGACACTACCGGGGCGGGCTCCCGCACCAACCGCGGTGAACAGCGCCGGCCTGCTGGGCAGGACGGTGGAGGGCAAGACGGTTGTGCTCCAGGCCGACCTCACCGACCCGAGCACCCAGGTCGCCCTGGAATCCCTGGTGGAGGGCCAACTTCCGCCACCGGGCGCGCGCTGGGACACCGGCAGCGGCCCCGACCCGGATGACGCGACGGTCTGGGACTGGCTCAAGGGAGGTACCTCGACCGCACCGGTCTACCTTGGTGAACCAGAGACCACGTCGGTCTGGGCGAACTACCGGTCGGCCACCCCGGGCGTACGTCCGGAGGTCCTGTTCAACCCGAACAACGGCCGTCCGGCGTTCCCCATGCTGTCACCGCATCTGGGTATGCGACCACCGTTCTCACCGAACGGCCACTCCGGTGCGCCGAACCTCGGTGATACGGCATCGCCGACCCGACCAGACGGCCTGTGTCCATCGACCTCGGCCGTACGCAGGTATGACATCACCGCGATCGACGTGCCGTTCCAGGCCACGCACCGCGAGGTGGACCAGAACGGCGAGATCTTCGTGCTCAACGAGGACAAGGACGCTGTCCTGGGCGGCACGAAGCCGGTCGAGCCATTGGCCATCCGGTCCAATGTCAGCGACTGCGTGGCGATTACCCTCAGTCAGGAGCTGGACCCGGCGGTTCAGCAGAAGACCAACATGCACACGCACTTCGTGCAGTTCGACCCGCGGGCGTCTGACGGCGTGATCACCGGCTTCTCGTTCGAGCAGTCGATCTTCAACACCAGCCGCGAGGGTCGCACGCTGGTCTCGGTGGACACACCCAACACCATCACGGTGAACACCGTCGGCCAGCTACGGACCGGCATCTCCATCGGTGTCGGTGTCGGCCGGACCAGCATCGAGATCAAGAAGATCACCGCGATCAACGGCAACCAGCTCACGTTCGACAGCAACCTGGTGAACGCGCACGTTGCCGGTGAGCCGGTAACCGTCGAGTTCGCGCAGTACCGCTGGTACTCCGACGTGGACTCGGGCACGGTCTTCTGGCACGACCACGTCGACGGCATCGACTCGTGGGCGCACGGCCTGTTCGGCGCGCACATCATCGAGCCGAAGGGCTCCACCTACCACGACCCGGTGACCGGGGCCCAGGTACGCAGCGGCGCGATCGTCGACATCCGCAACTCCTCCGGTGGCTCGGTCGGCGTCGGCCAGTCCGGCTCGTTCCGGGAGTTCATGATATGGCTCCACAATGGACGGCGAGGCAGGAGTGAGCTGACCGCGGCTTCGGGAGGTGGTCTGACCCCGTTCAACCAAGGCCAGGAGTGCGAAGAGGGTTCGATCAACTTGAGGGCCGAACCGATCGGTGAACGGACACCACCGGGCGCGACGCCGGCCGACCCGACCACGACCATGCAACGCCAGGAGTACAACGGGGTCCGTTGCCGAAATGCGTTCACCCGGGTCGACAACCCCGCGAACGCCAACGCGGTGACGCAGCGGTCGACAGTTACTACCGTCGATCCGTACGTGTTCTCCTCGGTGAAGTACGGTGATCCGATGACCCCGCTGCTGCGGGCGTACGTCGGTGACCCCGTGGTGATCCGCACCATCGGTTTGAACGAGCGGGCAGAGGCGCTGCGCTTCCAGGGCCACCGGTTCCGGATGGAGCGCTTCAACGCCGACGGCCAGCTGATGGATACGGCGACCACCGGCATCTCCGAGCGGTTCGACTACGTCCTCGACGGAGGGGCCGGCGGACCGCTGAAGAGTCCGGGTGACTACCTGTACTACAGCACGCGCACGTTCGCTCTGGAGAGCGGCGCGTGGGGCATCTTCCGGGTGCACGACAAGAAGGTCGCGACCCTGCAGGCACTGCCCGGCCGCAACCCGTCCACCGGGACGGGTGGCTTCCCGCGGCAGGTCGCGGCGACCGGTGACACCCAGGCAACGCCTGGGCCGAACCCGGCGCCGGCCTTCAACCCCAGCGGCTCGGTCAACACGGCGGTCGTCACCTCGACGGCTAGCCCGTGCGTGAGCGGCTCGCGCAGCTTCAACTACGACGTGTCGGTGTTCAACAAGACACTGCCCACCGCCCCGTTCCAGGACACCAGCGGCGTGATCTACTCGCTGACGTCCGACATGGCGGGAATCGTGGCGGGCACGAAACCGGTCGAGCCGCTGGTGCTACGGGCGAACAAGGGCGACTGCCTGTCGATCACCCTACGCAACCAGACCACGGCGGGATCGCTCTACGGCGGTACCCGGGTGGGGCGGGTAACGGCCGTCGACATTTCACAGCCTATGTTGAATTATGCAAGCTCGAAAGCCGAGCAATTGGGCATCACGAATATCACTTTTGTGAACAGCGGTTTTCTCAACTATCAGCGGGCGGGCAGATCGGTGGATATGATTGTGACCGAGTTCGCTTTCCACCATTTGCCCGACTTTTGGAAGGCCGCCGCGTTGCAGAGCATTTTCAATTCACTCAAACCCGGTGGTGTCTTCTACCTGCACGATGTGGTTTTCTCGTTTGAGACAGATCAGTACGAACAGCATCTGAACGGATGGATCGAATCCGTTTCTAGCGACACCGGGGCTGGCTTTTCACGAGCCGACTTTGAGCAACATATCCGGGATGAGTACAGCACCTATAGCTGGATACTCGAAGGTCTATTGAAACGCGCGGGCTTTGCAATTATCGAGCAGAGTT
>JAEHDK010000368.1 GCA_016880465.1 Micromonosporaceae bacterium | reverse complement strand
CGAGTCACGTGCCACTCGGCCGGTTCGCCCAGCCGGACGATATCGCCCAGGCTGTGGCCTTCCTCGCCGACCCGGTGCGCAGCGGCTTCGTCAACGGCGTGACGCTGTCGGTGGACGGCGGCTGGGCCGCGGACGGCTCGTGGCAATCGCTACGGCTGGCCACCCGGGCCCGCTGTCGCGGCGTGCACCCGCGCCACTATCCGCGTCAGCACCTCGGGGGCGGTCTGCGGCAGTACGCCGTGGCCGAGGTTGAACACGTGCCCGGGGGCCGCCCGGCCCTCGGCCAGCACCCGGCGCACCTCCGCCTCGATCACCGGCCACGGCGCGAACACCGTCGCCGGGTCGAGGTTGCCCTGCACCGCCCTGCCGTGGCCGACCCGCCGGGCGGCCACGTCGAGCGGGGTACGCCAGTCCACGCCCACCACGTCGGCCCCGGCCTCCCCCATGGCGCGGAGCAGCTCGGCCGTACCGACGCCGAAGTGGATCCGCGGCACCCCGGTGCCGGCCAGGCCGCTCAGCACGTGTGCCGAGTGCGGCAGCACGTACCGCCGGTAGTCGGCCTCCGACAGGGCGCCGGCCCACGAGTCGAACAGCTGTACCGCTGATGCGCCGGCCGAGACCTGTACCCGCAGGAACTCCAGGGTGATCTCCGCCAGCCGGGCGCACAGCGCATGCCACACGGCGGGCGCGCCGTACATCAACGCCTTGGTACGCGCGTGGGTGCGCGACGGCCCACCCTCGACCAGGTAGCTGGCCAGGGTGAAGGGCGCGCCGGCGAACCCGACCAGCGGTGTCGCGCCCAGCTCCCGTACCAGCAGCCGGATCGCTTCGTCCACAAAGGACACATCGGCCGGGGTGAGCCGGTGGAGCCGCTCGACGCCTGCGGTGTCGCGGATCGGCTCGGCCACGACGGGCCCCACGCCGGGCGCGATGTCCAGGTCGATCCCGGCCGCGGCGACCGGTACGACGATGTCGCTGAACAGGATCGCGGCGTCGACGCCGTGCCGGCGGACCGGTTGCAGGGTGATCTCGCAGACCAGGTCCGGCTGGCGGCAGGCGGCCAGCATCGGGACGTCCGCGCGCAGCTCGCGGTACTCCGGCAGCGATCGGCCCGCCTGGCGCATGAACCAGACCGGGGTGTAGGGGGGTGATTCGCCGCGGCAAGCGCGAATGAAGGCGGAACCGGCGGTACGGGCGGATCCGCCACTATTGCCGGACATCGTGGTGGTCATCGGTGGCAATCGTGCCACGCCGCCGGCCGGCGTACGCCCGCGGCCGGCAATACCCCGGCGCGCCGCTATCGCACCGGGTGCGCCGCGACCCATAGGCTGCGGGCATGGCGCCCTCGACCGTGCTCCCCGAGACGTTCGCGCGCGCCGTGGACCGGCTGCAGGCCGTCCAGCCACGGGCCGAGATCGTGCTGGAGGACGTGCCGGCGCCGCAACGCCTGGCCCCCTTCGCGTACGCGTTGGGCGCGGCCGTCCTGCGGTACCCGGACCGTCTCGATGACGAAATCGCCACCGGTCGGCTCATCCTGCTGCACGAGCCGGCCGGGCACGAGGCGTGGGGCGGCACGATGCGGCTCGTCACGTACGTGACCGCCGAGCTCGAGCCGGACCTCGCCGCCGACCCGCTGCTGCCCGCCGTCGGCTGGAGCTGGCTCGTCGACGCGCTGGACGCCCAGCAGGCGCGGTACGCCGCGCTCGGCGGCACCGTCACGCAGACGATGTCGACCCGGTTCGGTGACCTGGCCGGCCCGCCGACCGCGGCCGACGTGGAGATCCGGGCCTCGTGGACGCCGATCGGGGACGACCTCGGCGCCCACGTCCTCGCCTGGTGCATGGTGCTCGCGTCGACCGCCGGGCTGCCCCCGCCGGGCGTCACCGCGCTCACTGAACGGCGGCGCACCGCCTGAGCCCGCCGCGCGCCGGACCGGTCGAGCGCGCGGCGGTGCCCGGCCCGGCTAGGGGACCAGGTAGCGGTCGGCCTCGTCGCAGACCGGCTGGGCCTCGGCAAACTTCGCCCGCGCCTGGCTGGTCTGCCCCCGGTCGGCGAGCTGGCTCGCCTCGCCGAGCAGGTTGAGGCATTTGACGATCACGCCCTTCTGGCGCTTGATCTCCTCGGCGTTGTTCTGGGTACCGGTGAGGGTCTGCTTGGTCTGGGCCAGCTCGTCCTTGCTCGTCTGGAGGTCCTTCTTCAGCTGCTCGATCTCGGCCTCCCGGGACGAGATCGTGCTCTCCCGGTCGGTCACCTGGGCGGTCAGCCGGTGCTCGGTCTTGTCCAGCTCGCTGTTCTTGGTCACGTACAACGCGCCCAGCGAGCCCGCGGCAAGCAGCAGGACCGCCGCGACGATCGAGAGCACGATCATCCCGCCGCGACGGCGTGGCGGTTCGGCCGGCACGCCGTAGCCGGGGTACCCGAAGGGCCCGCCGGAGGCCGGAATGGCGGACATGGGCTCGGCGTACGGCGCCGGCCCGAAGCCAGCCTGGGCCGGTGGCAAGCCGGCCGGTGCCCGGCCGGCGGGTGCCGCTCCGGGGAGCGCTGGCGCGGCGGGCGGCTCGCCGTACCCGCCCGGCT
>JAEHDK010000367.1 GCA_016880465.1 Micromonosporaceae bacterium | reverse complement strand
TCGACGAGAGCAGCCCGGCGATCTCCTCCTCCTTGGCGCCGTCGAATACCGGCGTCGCCACGTTGGTGTCCGGCTCGGCCGAGCCGGCGTTGATCGTCTTGAGCGCCTTCTTCCAGTCGGTGTCGTTGCCCTCGACCTGCCAGCCGGTCTTGGCGACCCAGCCCAGGTGTGTCTCGAGGACCTGTCCGATGTTCATCCGGCTCGGTACGCCGAGCGGGTTGAGCACGATGTCGACCGGCGTGCCGTCCTCCAGGAACGGCATGTCCTCCACCGGCAGGATCTTCGCGATGACGCCCTTGTTGCCGTGCCGGCCGGCGAGCTTGTCGCCGTCCTGGATCTTCCGCTTCTGGGCCACGTACACCCGGACCAGCTCGTTGACGCCGGGCGACAGCTCGTCTCCGTCGTCCCGGCTGAAGGTGCGTACGCCGATCACCGTGCCGGTCTCGCCGTGCGGCACCTTCATGCTGGTGTCGCGCACCTCGCGGGCCTTCTCGCCGAAGATCGCGCGCAGCAGCCGCTCCTCCGGGGTCAGCTCGGTCTCGCCCTTGGGCGTCACCTTGCCGACCAGGATGTCGCCGGGGACGACCTCGGCGCCGATCCGGACGATGCCCCGCTCGTCGAGGTCGGCGAGCATCTCCTCGCTGACGTTCGGGATGTCGCGGGTAATCTCCTCCGGACCGAGCTTGGTGTCCCGGGCGTCGACCTCGTGCTCCTCGATGTGGATCGAGGTGAGCACGTCCTCCTGGACCAGCCGCTGGCTCAGGATGATCGCGTCCTCGTAGTTGTGGCCCTCCCACGGCATGAAGGCGACCAGCAGGTTCCGGCCGAGCGCCATCTCGCCGTTCTCGGTGCAGGGACCATCGGCGATCACCTGGCCGGCCTCGACCCGGTCGCCCTCGTACACGACGGGCTTCTGGTTGATGCACGAGCCGGCGTTCGACTTGCGGAACTTGTGCAACAGGTACGTACGGCGGTGACCGTCGTCCTGGTACACGGTCACGTAGTCCGCGCACAGGTCCTCGACGACCCCGCCGACCTCGGCCACGACCACGTCGCCGGCGTCGACGGCGGCCCGGTACTCCATCCCGGTGCCCACGAGCGGCGCCTCGGCCTTGACCAGCGGCACCGCCTGGCGCTGCATGTTCGCGCCCATCAGCGCCCGGTTGGCGTCGTCGTGCTCGAGGAACGGGATCATGGCGGTCGCCACCGACACCATCTGGCGCGGCGAGACGTCCATGTAGTCCACCGCCTCGGGTGCGACCGAGTCGACCTCGCCGCCCTTCCGGCGGACCAGCACGCGATCCTCGGCGAACCGGCCGTCGGCGAGCAGGGGCGCGTTGGCCTGCGCCTTGACGTGCCGGTCCTCCTCGTCCGCGGTCAGGTAGTCGATCTGGTCGGTGACCCGGCCACCGACGACCTTGCGGTAGGGCGTCTCGATGAACCCGAACGGGTTGACCCGGCCGAACGTCGACAGGGCGCCGATCAGGCCGATGTTCGGGCCCTCCGGCGTCTCGATCGGGCACATGCGGCCGTAATGCGACGGGTGGACGTCCCGGACCTCGAACCCGGCCCGCTCCCGCGACAGGCCGCCCGGGCCGAGGGCGCTGAGCCGCCGCCGGTGGGTCAGGCCCGCCAGCGGGTTGGTCTGGTCCATGAACTGGGACAGCTGCGACGTACCGAAGAACTCCTTGATCGCGGCCACCACCGGCCGGATGTTGATCAGGGTCTGCGGAGTGATCGCCTCGACGTCCTGGGTCGTCATCCGCTCCCGGACGACGCGCTCCATCCGGGACAGGCCCACGCGGACCTGGTTCTGGATGAGCTCGCCGACCGTACGCAGCCGCCGGTTGCCGAAGTGGTCGATGTCGTCCGGCTCGTAGTCGGGCTCGCCGGCGTGCAGCCGGCAGAGGTACTCGATCGTGGCGACGATGTCGTCCTCGGTCAGCGTCCCCGTGGTGATCGGCACGTCGAGACCGAGCTTCTTGTTGAACTTGTACCGGCCGACCTTCGCGACGTCGTACCGCTTTGGGTTGAAGAAGAGATTGTCGAGCAGGGTCTGCGCGTTCTCCCGCGTCGGCGGCTCACCCGGCCGCAGCTTGCGGTAGATGTCGAGCAGTGCCTCGTCCTGCCCGGCGATGTGGTCCTTCTCCAACGTGGTGAGCATGAGCTCGGACCAGGCGAACCGCTCGCGGATGCGCTCCGCGGTCCAGCCGATGGCCTTGAGCAGCACGGTGACCGCCTGGCGGCGCTTGCGGTCGATGCGCACGCCGACGGTGTCGCGCTTGTCGATATCGAATTCCAGCCAGGCGCCCCGGCTCGGGATGACCTTCACGCTGGACAGGTCACGGTCGGAGGTCTTGTCCGGCTGCTTGTCGAAGTACACGCCCGGGGACCGGACGAGCTGGGATACCACCACCCGCTCGGTGCCGTTGATGATGAAGGTGCCCTTGGGCGTCATCATCGGGAAGTCCCCCATGAACACCGTCTGGCTCTTGATCTCGCCAGTGGTGTTGTTGGTGAACTCCGCGGTCACGAACAGTGGTGCGCAGTAGGTGAGATCCTTTTCCTTGCACTCCTCGATCGAGGCCTTGACCTCGTCGAACCGGGGCGCGGAGAAGGAGAGCGACATCGTGCCCGAGAAGTCCTCGATGGGACTGATCTCTTCGAGGATCTCCGCGAGCCCCGAACGGGCGTGCGCGTCACCGGCGGACCGGTTCTGCCATGCCTCGTTGCCCACCAGCCAGTCGAACGACTCGGTCTGGATGGCGAGGAGGTTGGGCACCTCAAGGTGTTCGGTGATCCTGCCGAAGGAGATCCGGCGGGGAGCGAAAGCGCTCGTCAAATTGCTGGTCTTCGCAGGGCGGGAAGCTGCCAAGATGCGTCCTTCCGAGGACCGGTGGTGCGGCGGCCGTTACGCGTGCACTCTGACGGACCCTGGTCCAAAACATCCAAGTTCGGACATTCCAGGCAGGGGTCAGTTCAGAAGACAGCGCAAACTAGCAGTGTAGCCGGAAGGCTAACCACTGTCCAGCCGCCACCGCAGGAAGCGTCGAACGTGCCGCAGAGCGCCGTCTGGGCCGTTCTCATCGCGGGTTTCCGCTGTTGTAGTGCCGCTCCCCTTGCCGGTCGCGTCGGTGGCCTCGGCAAAACTCGCCGTTGTGCTGTTTCAGCGTGCCTGCCGGTGACGGCCTCGTCAAGGCCTCTGACCGGGGTCGGACACCGCATGTCGCGGGACAAACCACAACAAACTACCAAACCCACAATCACGACCGCCGCCCGGGTACGTAGTGAGCTGCGCAACGTACCCAGGCGGCGGTCGTGACCAGGGATGCTACTTGAGCGAGACGCCCGCGCCCTCGGCTTCGAGCTTGCCCTTGGCCTTCTCGGCCGCCTCCTTGTTGACCTTCTCCAGGACGGCCTTCGGCGCGGCCTCGACGAGGTCCTTCGCCTCCTTCAGGCCGAGCCCGGTCAGCTCGCGGACGACCTTGATGACCTGGATCTTCTTGCCGCCATCGTTCTCCAGGACGACGTCGAACTCGTCCTTCTCCTCCTCCGGCTCGGCCGCGGCGGCGGCCGGCGCGGCCATCATCATCGCGGCCGGCGCGGCGGCGGTGACGTCGAACGTCTCCTCGAACTGCTTCACGAAGTCTGCGAGCTCGATCAGCGTCATCTCCTTGAACGCGTCGAGCAGCTGGTCGGCTGACATCTTCGCCATGTCTGGCGTCCTCTCTCTGCGGTACGAATCGTGGTCGCGGGGTCAGGCCCCGGGGGTCTCCTGCTCGCGCTTCTTGGCTTCAAGGGCCGCCAGCAACCGGGCGGTCTTCGACAGGGGCGCCTGGAACAGTGCCGCGGCCTTGCTCAGGTTGGCCTTCATTCCGCCGGCCAGCCGGGCCAGCAGTACCTCGCGGGACTCGAGGTCGGCCAGCCTGGTGACCTCGGCGGCCGACATGGCCCGCCCCTCGAACACGCCGCCCTTGATCACCAGCAGGGGGTTGGTCTTCGCGAACTCGCGCAGGCCCTTGGCGGCCTCGACGACATCGCCGGAGACGAACGCGAGGGCAGTAGGGCCGGTGAACAGATCGTCGAGGCCCTCGATGCCCGCGTCGGTCGCGGCGCGCTTGGCCAGCGTGTTCTTCGCAACCGCGTAGGTCGTACCGGTCCCCAGCGCGCGCCGCAGCCGCTTGAGCTGGGCGACCGTGAGTCCGCGGTAGTCAGTCAGCACGGTGGCCTGCGAGCTGCGGAAATGCTCCGCGAACTCGGCGACGGCGGTGGCCTTGTCGGCTCGAACCGGCTTGTCCGCCATGTCCCTCCTTGGGTACGCCAGCGCCGGCCGGCCACGCAACGAGAAACGCCCCGGCGCAGGGCGCACGGGGCGGGACGCGGCAACGGGCCGCGATCGCTTGCCGCTCATCCCTGCGCGGGCCGCCCGCTCGATGCGGGCCTTCGATCGCGCGTGCGGCGCGATGACCAGCGGTCTTTGGGTAGAACGCGGCAAGAGTACCAGGTGCGGAGGGGACGACGCCCGCGGCTGGCGGCCGGCGGTCAGCCGCGGGTGCGACGCAGCCGCGGTGCCCTTGGACAGGGCCGCCAGGGCGGTGTCCAGGTAGGCCGCCAGGTGCAGCCGCTCCGGTTGATGCGCGAGGCTGGCCGCGGCCGTACCGGCCGGGATGCCGCGCACGGCGGAGCTCCGCCACCTCGGTCCACCATCGTGACGCGCGTGCGGCGCCCCGTTCGGGACGCCCCACGCGGTGCTCGAAGAGCCGATCAGGCCTCGGCGGCCGGTAGCTCGCGCAGGTTGCGGGTGACGTTGGGATCGACCGGGATGCCGGGCCCCATCGTCGTGGTCACGAAGACCTTCTTGAGGTACTTGCCCTTGGCCGCGGACGGCTTCGACCGGATGACCTCGTCCAGCACGGCCGCGTAGTTGTCGATCAGCTGGTCGACCGGGAACGAGGCCTTACCGATGATCAGGTGCAGGTTCGAGTGCTTGTCCACCCGGAACGTGATCTTGCCGCCCTTGATCTCCGTGACGGCCTTGGTGACGTCCATGGTCACCGTGCCGGTCTTCGGGTTCGGCATCAGGCCGCGCGGGCCCAGGATCCGGGCGATCCGACCGATCTTGGCCATCTGGTCCGGCGTCGCGATCGCGGCGTCGAACTCCAGCCAGCCCTCCTGGATGCGGGCGACCAGGTCGTCCGTGCCCACGGCGTCCGCGCCCGCTGCCTCGGCCTCGGCGGCCCTGTCCCCGGCGGCGAAGACGATCACCCGCGCCGTCTTGCCGGTGCCGTGGGGCAGGTTGACTGTGCCGCGGACCATCTGGTCGGCCTTGCGGGGATCGACGCCCAGCCGCATCGCCACCTCGACCGTCGGGTCGAACTTGACGGAGACCGTCTCCTTGGCGAGCTTGATCGCCTCGGCGGGTGGGTAGAGCTTGCTGCGGTCGACCTTCTCGACCGCCGTCCGGTACGCCTTGCTGTGCTGCATGGCTGTTTCTCCTTGTGGTGTCCTGTCGGGCGCCGTACGGCGCCCTCCCACGTCGCCTGCCCGCGATCAGTCCTTGACTGTGATGCCCATCGAGCGGGCGGTCCCGGCAATGATCTTCTCGGCCGCCTCGACGTCGTTGGCGTTGAGGTCGGCCAACTTCTTCTCCGCGATCTCGCGCAGCTGGGCCCGGGTGACCGAACCGACCTTGTCCTTCTGCGGGACGCCGGAGCCCTTCGGCACGCCGGCTGCCTTGATCAGGAGCCGGGCGGCCGGGGGCGTCTTGAGGACGAACGTGAACGTACGGTCCTCGTACACGCTGATCTCGGCCGGCACGATGTCGCCGCGCTGGGCCTCGGTCTGGGCGTTGTACGACTTGCAGAACTCCATGATGTTCACGCCGTGCTGGCCGAGCGCGGGCCCGACCGGCGGCGCCGGGGTGGCCTGGCCGGCCGGCAGCTGAAGCGTGAAGGTCTTGACGAGCTTCTTCTTCGGAGGCATGGCTTCGGATGTCCTTTGTAGGTGCAGTCTGGGCCGTCGGTGCGCGTCGATGCGGGCACACAAGAGCGTCCGACCACCGGCCGGACGCTCAAGCGTAGCGTACCGCGATTAGATCTTGGCGACCTGGTTGAAGTTCAGCTCGACCGGAGTCTCCCGGCCGAAGATCGACACCAGTACCTTGAGCTTCTGCTGGTCCGCATTGATCTCGCTGATCGTCGCCGGCAATGACGCGAACGCGCCGTCGGTCACGGTCACCGAGTCGCCGACCTCGAAGTCGAGGACCTTGACCTCGACCTTCGCCTTCTTGCCGGCCTCGGGGGCGACCGTCGGCGCGAGCCACTTGAGCACCTCGTCCAGGGAGAGTGGCGCCGGCCGGTCAGCCCGGTCGGTCGCGCCGACGAACCCGGTCACCCCGGGGGTGTTGCGGACGCAGGAGTACGACTCGGGGGTCAGCTCCATGCGGACCAGGATGTACCCGGGGAAGACCTTGTTCTGGACCTGGAGCCGCTTGCCGTTCTTGACCTCGACCTCTTCCCGGGTCGGGACCTCGACCTGGTAGATGAACTCCTCCATGTCGAGGCTGGTGATGCGGGTCTCCAGGTTGGTCTTGACCTTGTTCTCGTAGCCCGCGTACGAGTGCACGACGAACCAGTCGCCGGGTGCGTACCGCAGCGTCTGCCGCAGCTCCGCGACCGGGTCGAACTCCTCTTCGTCGACGGCGACGGGCGCCTCGGCGGCGGCGTCCACCGACTGTTCGGTGCGCTCGTCCGCCTGCTGGGCGGTCTCGTCGTACTTCACCACGCTGCTCACTTTCGTCACGTTATTGCTTGCCGCCGCCGCCGAAGACCCACAGCACCACCTTGGCGAAGCCGAGGTCGAGCCCGGCCACCAGGGCCATCATCACGGCCACGAAGACGACCACGACCGTCGTGTAGGTCAGCAGCTCCTTGCGCGTCGGCCAGATGACCTTACGCAGCTCCGCCACGACCTCGCGGACGAACCGCCCGATCCGGGCGATAGGTCCGCCGCGGCCGGCCTCCTTCCTGGCCGGCTTGGCACCCTCGGCCCGCGGCCGGGCCTTGGTAGCCGTGCCCGCCGCACGGGACCGGGACGGCCTCGCCGCCGGCTCCTCGACATCGTCGAGGTCGGACTCGTCGAAGGCTCCTTCGTCGAAGGCGCCCTCGTCGTCCAGGTTCTCGGCCGCTGCGTCATCGCCGCGCCGGTTACGCTCGGCCACTTCGCCCTACTTCCATACGTCGGGGTGGTTACTGCGCAGCGTATCGCGCGCCGCGCGATGCCGGCCGGACGATGCCGGCGAGCTCGAGCCCAGCGGAGCACGAAAGACGCAGGGGCGACAGGACTCGAACCTGCAACCTGCGGTTTTGGAGACCGCTGCGCTACCAATTGCGCCACACCCCTGTGCGAAGCGACACCACATCGCCCCACGGGCGACCAGTGTACGGGTAACGCACCGGCAATCCCAACCGGTCGCGCGCTATCCAGGCGCCGCGTCAGCCGGTGCTCCGGACGACCGCGCGGGCGAGGCCCAGCACCTTCTCGCCGTTGCACGTGGCCGTCAGGTCCAACTCGGCCAGGCCGTCCGGGTCGATCTGCTTGACGACCGCGGACACCACGATCTCGGTACCGGTGTCATCGTCCGGTACGACGACCGGCCGGGTGAAGCGCACCCCGAAATCCACCACGGCATCGGGTGCGCCGGCCCACTCGTTCACCGCGCGACCCACGAGGGCCATCGTGAACATCCCGTGGGCGATCACCCCGGGCAGGCCCACCCCGTTGGCGAACCGGTCACTCCAGTGGATCGGGTTGAAGTCGCGGGACGCTCCCGCGTACCGGACGAGGTCGGCACGGGTCACCCGGTACGCCCGCGCCGGCAGTTGTTCGTCGACCCGCATCTCAGCCCTCTCCCCGCTGCACGAGCTTGACCCAGATCCGGACGACCCGCTCGCCCTGCGGCGTGGTCAGCTCCGCGCGCGTGGTGAGGAAGTCATGCCCACCGCGCGAGGTGATCGACTCGATCGTGTGCTGGCAGATCAGGACGTCACCGGCGACCACCGGCCGGTCGTACACGAAGCGCTGGTCGCCGTGCACCACCCGGCTGTAGTCCATGCCGAGCTCCGGGTCGTGGATGATCTGTTGCCCAGCCGCATCGCTGATGACGATCGGGAACGTGGGCGGGGCGAGGATGTCCTGGTACCCGAGGGCCGCTGCGGCTGCCACCTCGTGGTACGCGGGATCGGTCGCGCCGATCGCGGTCGCGAACTCGCGGAGCTTCTCGCGCCCGACGAGGTACGGCGGAGCGGGTGGGTACACCCGACCCTCGAATGACGGGTCCAACGGCATGCGAAGACCCTACCGGCAGTCCGGCTGGGTCCGGCGGCGCGCGGCGACCCGGAGCCGCCGCGGAGTGCCTCCGCGGCGGGGCTGGTCTAGCGGGTCTCGCGGTGCGGCTGGTGCTTGCCGCAGCGCGGGCAGAACTTCTTCAGCTCCATGCGGTCGGGGTCGTTGCGGCGGTTCTTCCTGGTGATGTAGTTACGCTCCCGGCAGTTCGTACACGCCATCGTGATCTTCGGCCGGATGTCGGTCGCCTTGGCCACGGCGAAGCGCCCTCCTCTGGAAACGTCTGACTGGATCGGCGCCAGCCTACCCGGCTCGCCGGGGGCGGCGCCGCCGCGCGGTTACTGGTAGCGGTGGCCGGACTCGAACCGGCGACACAGCGATTATGAGCCGCTTGCTCTGCCATCTGAGCTACACCGCCGCCGAGTGCTCAGAGCCCCCTTACGGAATCGAACCGTAGACCTTCTCCTTACCATGGAGACGCTCTGCCGACTGAGCTAAGGGGGCGTTGCGCTCGGGTAAGAGTACACGGTCGGCTACGGCACCGCGCGCAGCCGGCGTACCTCACCCATCGGCGTCGGTTCGGCCTCTGTCTGGGCACTGAACCAGGCCTCCAGCCGCTCGTACGGCAACGGACGGCTGAACAGGAAGCCCTGACCGACGTCGCAGCCCATCTCCTCCAGCAGGTCGAGCGTGAGCTCGCTTTCGACTCCCTCGGCCACGACGGTCAGCCCGAAGTGCCGGGACAGATCGACGACCGCGCGTACGATCGCCAGGTCTCCGGGGTCCGTCGCCATTCCCTGGACGAACGTCCGGTCGACCTTCACCTCGTGGACCGGCAGGCGGCGCAGGTACGACAGCGACGAGTAGCCGGTGCCGAAGTCGTCGACGGCCAGCCGTACGCCGATGTCGTGCAGCCGGCGCAGGGTCGGCATCGGCCGGTCGGTCTCGCCCACCACGCCGTCTTCGGTGATCTCCAACGTCAGCCGGTCGGGCGCCACCCCGTACTCGGTCAGCAGCTCGGCCACCCGATGGGGGAACTCGGGATCGACCAGCGTACGCGGTGACAGGTTGACCGCGACGGTGAGCGGCCGGCCCGCGTCGACCCATTGCCGGCAGCGCCGGAGCCCCTCCCGGAGCACCGCCTCGGTGAGCCGGCCGAGCTGGCCGGTGTGCTCGGCGACCGCGACGAAGTCCTCCGGCGCAACCGAGCCGTGCACCGGGTGCTCCCACCGGGCCAGGCACTCCACGCCCAGCAGCCGCCGGTCCCGCAACGAGACCAGCGGTTGGAAGAAGACGTCCAGCTCGCCGGCATCGAGCGCGCGGCGCAGCTCGCCGGCCAGCCCGAGCCGGCGCGCCGAACGCGACTCCAGCCCGAGGTTGAACAGCTGTACGGCCGTGGGCGACCCCTTGGCGGAGTGGGTGGCGACATCGGCGCGCTGCAACAGCATCGCCGCGTCCGAGCCGTGATCCGGGTGGACCGCCACGCCGACCGCGGTGTCCACGTCCAGCGTCAGCGTGCCGAACTCCAACGGATCCTGCAGCGCCGTACGCAGCTCGCTGGCGAGCGCGGTGGCTGCCTCGGCCGTTTCGGTACGCAGCGTGACCGCGAACTCGTCCCCGCCCACGCGGCCGACCAGCGCCGCGGGCGGCGCGTGGCCCCGCAGCCGCCGCGCCACCTCGGCCAGCAGCTTGTCGCCGGCCGCATGGCCGAGCGAGTCGTTCACGTCGCGCAGTCCGTCGACGTCGAACAGCAGCACGGCCACGACCTCGCCCGGCGCGCGGACCTTCACCGCCTCCTCCAGCGACGCGAGCATGCGGCGCCGGTTGGGCAACCCGGACAACGCATCGTGGTACGCATCGAAGCGCAGCCGGTCGACCAGGCGCGAGTTCTCCAGCGCGACGGCGGCGTGCGCGGCGAGCGTCTCCAGCACCCGTACGTCGATCGGCCGGAAGTGCACGAGGTCGCCGAGGCGTCCGGCCACCTCCAGGCAACCGATCACGGCGGTACCCGAGCGCAGCGGTACGACGATCGCGTCCTTCGTACCGCTCTGGCGCAGCTCCTCCAGGAACTCGATGTCCGGCAGCCCACCGAGCCGCGGCCCGACGGCCACCGTACGGCGCTCCTCGACCGCACGTTTGCGCAGCGTGTCGGGCGTGGCCACGACGTCGAGCAGGCCCTGGCTGCCGAACTTGGCGGTGAGCAGCACCTCAGGGTGCCGCCCGTGCGCCGGCAGCCAGAGCGTGGCGTACTCGGCCTGCATGAGCTCACGGACCCGGCTGAGCACGACGTCGGGCAGGGTGCCGTCGTGCCCGCTCTCCCCGATCCGGCGGGTCAGCTCGTACATATCGGTCAATGTCTTATGCTGACCCATGAACTGCGCATAGGACCGGTACACGAATACCAGGACCGCGGCGAGGCCGGCGAGCAGCAGTACGGACCAGCCGGTCGTCTGCATCGCGATAAGCACGATCAGCCCCACGGCCATGTTGATCGCCGCGGTGAGCAGCCCGGATGGCCCGGTGCGCGCCGTCTCCTGGCCGGCCTGGACACCGACAACCAGCGTGATGACGCCGATCACCGTGGCGAGCGTGACCAGCGTGCTCGTGCTGCCCGCCACGACCAGCTTCAACCAACTGTCCGGCCCGACTCCCCGGACCGGACCGACCGCGAACAGGACCAGGCTGGCCAGTGCGGTGGCGGCAACCGCCGTGGCTACGTTGAACCAGAGCTTGGTCGTCGACGTCCGCCGGCGGACCTGCACGACCAGCGAACCGATCCCCCGGACTACCAGCAGCGTAATCGGCGGCAGGTAGAAGAGCGCGACGATAAAGGGGATCTCGTTGATGTTGATCGCGAACCCTTGGCGGCGCACCACGAAGTGCAGCACCGCGGCATCGGCGGCCACGAACAATACGAGAAAGATGATCGCCGACGGCCACTCGCCGGCGGGTTGCGGAGCGGCCACCGCCAGCCCGACCGCAATGGCCGTCGCGAGCAGCGCTAGCGGTGCGGTGATGAACCAGGCGTACTGGGGCGAGCGATGTGGCTCGGCAGCACGCCCGGCCATTCACAGTCCCCTGACTGGATATTTGTCCCTACGGATTAACCGACCGGGTCCATTCCCACTCAGCGGTCGTCTGGGAGTGGCTAGCCGACGCGACCGCGGCACCGGCGAAGAGCGCGCCTGCAAGTAGTGCCAGGAGCGCCAGGTGGCCGATCAAGCGGCCAGCCCAACCTCGACGCATGATCCGCTCCTGTCAGATCGTGAGCACCCCACGGGTGCAAGTAGACCGATGGTGCCACAGTTTGGGTCAGCGGCAAACATCCGCCAGCTCCCCCAGGCAGCCGGCGCGGACGATACTGGCCGAACGGCCAGGTGCACCCTGGCCGTCTTGGCATTTGTCTACCACGGGTGAGGCCCGCCTCCGAATTGCGGCGCCGCGGGCCAGCGTACCTGCTCACCCATCGTCTGGCATCCATCAACGCGCCAGGACGACGTGGCGTTCGGGTGCGCCGTCTGGTTGGGTGGCTGGCGTGAACGGGCGAATCGGCCAGGGCGGGACCGTACACCGCAGCTACAGCGTCGTGGTCTTCATCGTCCTGGCCTCGCTCGACAACGTGGCCATCGGCCTCGTACCGCCGTTGTACACCCCGATCGCGCAGGACCTCGGCGTCGGCAAGGGCTCCGTCGGCGTGGTCACCGCGGTCAGCTTCCTGGTGACCGCGATCGCGGCGGTCGCCTGGGCGTACGTCGGCGACCGGGGCAACCGCAAGCCGGTCCTGATGGCCGGCACGCTGATCTGGGCGGGCGGCCTCGTCGGGACCGCGATGGCCGGCAGCTACCTCGCCGTCCTCGCCGCCCAGCTGGTCGCGTCGGTCGGGCTGGGCGCCGTCGCCTCGGTCGGCTTCTCGGTGGTCAGCGACCTGATCTCACCGCGCCGGCGCGGCCTCGTGATGAGCTTCTGGGGCCTGTCCCAGGGCATCGGCACGCTGGCCGGTACGGCGCTCGGCGGCATCCTCGGTGCCGGCGACTGGCGCCGGCCGTTCTGGGCGCTCAGCGTCGTCGGCGTCGCGGCCACCGTCGCGTACCTGTTCACGTACGACATCCGGCGCGGCCAGAGCGAACCGGCGCTGGCGGCGATCTTCGAGGCCGGCGGCGAGTACGAGCACCGGATCAGTCGCGCGGAGCTGCCGACGATCGCGGCCCGGCGTACCAACGTGTGGTTGATCTTGCAAGGCCTGTCGGCGCAGGTGGCCTTCGGGTCGTTCGTCTGGCTGCCGCAACTGCTGCAGGCGCGGGCGCAGGCACAGGGGTACCCCGAGGCGACCGCGATCGTCGTCGGGAGCGTCTTCGCCGTGCTCTTCCAGCTCGGCGGCGCGCTGTCCATCGTGGGCGGGCTGGTCGGCGACCGGCTGCAGCGGCGGTACGCGGGTGGCCGGGCGCTGGTCGCGGCCGTCGGCATCCTGGCCGCCATCCCGCTGTACGTGGCGCTGTTCCTCGTACCGCTGCGGGTCGACGTTCCGGACGGGGCCGGCACCGGTGGCGTCGTGACCGCGGTGCTCACCAGCATCGTGACCGAGCCGACCGCTGCGTTGTGCTTCGTGCTGGCCCTCGTCGGCCTGGCGCTGACCTCGGCAAACTCGCCGAACTGGTTCGCCCTCATCGCCGACGTGAACCCACCCGAGCACCGCGGCACGGTCTACAGCCTGGGCAACCTGGTCAACGGCGTCGGCCGCGGCAGCGGCAGCTTCTTCGTCGGTACGGCGTTCGCGGTCCTGGCCGGGCGCTACCCGCCGCCGACCAACTACGCGCTCGGGCTGGCCGTGTTCCAGGTCTTCTTCCTGCCGACCGGGATCATGTACCTGCTCGCCGCCCGTACCTCGGCCCGCGACATCGACACAGTTCAGCGTATGCTGCGCTCCAGGGCGGACGCCGAGACACCTCATCGGTCGCCGCCCGCACCGGTCGCGGGAACCCTGGGCGACGGTCGGCGTAACAGATGATTGTGCGGAGGTCAGCCGGGCCGCGAGGGTCTACCCAACCGCGCACAGCGGGTGACCGACAAAAGGGGCAGTCGATGGACAGTGAAACCCTCATCATCCTCGGGTTTGGTGCACCGGTCCTCATGCTGCTGCTCGCTGCGCCGGCCGTGCTGCAGGGCGACACCGCGCTGAAGACGCTGGCCCGGCTCGCGCTGGCCGTCGTCGTGCTGGCGCTGGTGGCGGGCTTCATCCTCGTCGGAAACCTGAACTTCTAGCATCTGCAGGGTGCTGCGGCCGAAGTACCCCATACAGACCGCCCGGCTGACGCTGCGACCGTTTGCCGCCGGTGATCTGGACGATCTGTACTCGTTCCACTCTCGCCCCGATGTCGCCCGCTACCTGTACTGGGAGGCACGCACCCGGGACGCCGTGCGGGGTGTCCTCGATCGCAAGATCGATGAACGGGCGATCCTCGACGAGGGCGGTCGCATCTCGCTCGCCGTCGGGTTGCGCGATTCCGGCACGGTCATTGGCGAGGTCATGCTGCGCTGGTTGAGCCGCGAACACCGGCAGGGCGAACTGGGGTACGTGTTCCACCCCGACTACGGCGGGCGCGGGTTCGCCACCGAAGCCGCTCGCGTCGCGCTCGCGCTGGGCTTCGACGGGCTCGGCCTGCACCGGATGATCGGCCGTTGTGACGCCCGGAACGTGGCGTCGGTGCGGGTGCTGGAGCGGCTGGGCATGCGCCGCGAGGCACACCTCGTACAGAACGAGTGGTTCAAGGGCGAGTGGAGCGACGAGCTGGTCTACGCCATGCTCGCCGCCGAGTGGCGGGCGGCGCGCGCCAGCCGGGCCGGCGTCCAGAACCCGTCACGATAACGGCGATCTGCCGCCGCGATTCCGTCGTGGACGCCGCCCGGCGGCCGGCGCATGAGGCATCGTGATGAGGTGCCGCCAGCACCACCCGAACGGGCCGAGCCCGAGCCGGACACTTCCCAGGGCGACGGCGTACCCGTACCGGTGCGGGTCGGCGCCGGCGGCTTCCCGCCGATGGGGGCATTTCCGCCGGCCCGAGCGGTACGCGCCCGATTGCGCCGGCGCGGCGGACAGCGACCCGCCGACCGGGACAAGCTGTCGGTGACTGGCGGGCTGGCCGCCCTGTCGCTGGATGCGATGGCGTCGGTGGCGTACGGCCCGGAGGCGATCGTCATCGTCCTGGCCGTAGCCGGCGGTGTCGGCCTGGGTTACACCGTGCCGGTCACCGCCGCCATCGCCGGGCTGCTCGCCGTCCTCGTGCTGTCCTATCGGCAGGTGATTGCCGCGTTCCCTGACGGCGGTGGCGCGTACGCGGTCGCCAAGCGACACCTGTCCCGGCGGATCAGCCTCCTCGCCGCCGCTTCCCTGGTCGTGGACTACGTGCTCAACGTCGCGGTGTCCGTCGCTGCCGGGGTGGCCGCACTGACCTCGGCCTTCCCCGCACTGCTGCCGTACACCGTCGAACTGTGCCTGGTCACGCTGGCGCTGATCACGATGGTCAACTTGCGCGGCATCGCGCACAGCGCGCGTACCTTCATCCTGCCTACGGTGATCTTCGTCGGGTCGATCCTGATCATGATTGTGATCGGGGTGCTGCGGGCCGAGCCGGCCGTCACCACTCCAGCGCCCGGCCCGGCCGGCCCGGTCCAGGTGGTCGGGGCACTGCTGCTGCTGCGGGCGTTCGCCAACGGCTGCGCCGCGCTCACCGGCGTTGAGGCGATCGCGAACGCCGTACCCTCGTTCCGCGAGTCCGCGGTACGGCGGGCGCAGCGGGCCGAGGTGGCGCTCGGCGGGATCCTCGCCGTCATGCTGCTCGGCATCGCCACGCTGGTCGAGCGTTTCAAGATCCATCCGGTGCCCGGCAAGACAGTCCTCGCCCAGGTCACAGATGCCTCGCTGGGCCACGGGATCGGCTTCTTCACGGTGCAGATCGCCACCACAGTCCTGCTCGCGCTGGCGGCGAACACCTCCTTCGGCGGCCTGCCGGTCCTCGCCAAGCTGCTCGCCAGCGACCATTACCTGCCGCACGTGTTCGCGCTGCGCGCCAAGCGGCAGGTCTACCGGTACGGCGTCGTGGTCCTCGCCATCGTCGCCGCCCTGCTGCTCGTCGTCGCACGCGGCCAGACGAACACCCTCGTACCACTGTTCGCGATCGGTGTGTTCGTCGGCTTCACCATCGCCCAGTACGGCATGGTCAAGCACTGGCTCGAGCGCCGCGGTCCCGGCTGGCAGTGGAAGACCGCGCTCAACGGGTTCGGCACGGCGCTCACCCTCGCCGCAGCCATCATCACCACCGCCAGCAAGTTCACCCGTGGCGCCTGGCTCATCGCGATCGCGCTACCGCTGCTCGTGCTCGCCTTCGCCCGGGTCTACAGCTCGTACCAGCGCATCGGCGCCAGCCTGCAGCTCGGCCAGACGCCCGCGCCGCCCCGGCCCGGACCCTCGGTCGTCGTCGTACCCGTCGGCGGCGTGTCCGAGCTGACCCGCCGCGCTCTCGACGCCGCCCTGTCCCTCGGCGACGAGGTGCTCGCCGTTCACATCGCCTACACCGACGAGCCGCACGACAACGAGCAGTTCCACCGGGACTGGCAGGCGTGGCACCCGCACGTACCACTCACCATCGTGGGCACCGACGACCGTGACCTCGGCCGCCCGCTGGCCACCCTGCTGCGGCAGCGCTACCCCGACCGGCACGTGTTCGTCCTCATCGCCGAGGTACAGCCCGGCCGGCTCTGGGAGCGGATCCTGCGCAACCGCCGGGGCAACGTACTGGAACGGGCGGTACGGCGGCGCACCGACGCGGTCATCTGCCGGCTGCGCTTCCCCGT
>JAEHDK010000366.1 GCA_016880465.1 Micromonosporaceae bacterium | reverse complement strand
GCCGTTGCAGCCGCGGCCGGCGTCGTGCTGCACAAGCGCCCGGGCGACCCGGTACGCCCGGGAGACCCGCTGTACGAACTGCGTACCGACCAGGGTGCGCGGATTCCGGCGGCGCTCGCCGCCGCCGGCCCGGCGGTCACGATCACGGCCGGTCCGCCCGCGCCGAGTCCCCTGATCCTGGAGAAGGTTGGCTGATGGCAGAACTGATCGCCGCACCGGCCCGGATACCTGTCCCCGGCGGCAAGACAATCGACGAGTACGTCGGGCGGGTGAACAACGGCGAGACCGCCGTCTCGGTGGCGTACATGGTGGCGCCGGCCGGGTGGACGGAGCCGGCACAGACACCGGACTTCGACGAGATCACGCTGGTCCTGCACGGCACCGTACGGGTCGGGACGGCCGCCGGAACCATTGACGTGCAAGCCGGTCAGGCGCTCGTCACGCGGGCCGGCGAGCGCGTCCGGTACGCTACCGGCGACGGCGCGGGCGCGCAGTACGTGGCGATCTGCCTGCCCGCCTTCAGCCCGGACGCCGCGCACCGCGCCGAGTGAGCCCGAATTGGCCGCACGGCGCAGCGTTGGTGTCCGGCTCCCGCGGTCGCTAGGCTCGCCGCGAAGAACCATCCGTTGCCGAACAGCTGGACACCTCCTGTGAACCTCCTCGCCCCCGACCCCGCCGTGGCCCGCGCGGCGAGCCTGGACGAGCTGCGCCGCCTGCGGTTGCCGTTGCCTCCGCCGAGCTACCCGCTCGTCTGGGAGCGCGGTGACGAGGTGGAGCTGCGCGCCGCGGTGGACATCGAGGCGCGGGCGGCCGTGCTCAACGTCGTCCTTGCCCGGTGCTTCGGGATGCCGCAGGAACTCGCGATGAGCTGGCTGCTCGGTTGCCACCTGCTCGATGCCGTCACCCCGCCCGAGTGGCACTTCGTGGTCTCCGGCAAGGGCGACCACCGCTCGTTCGCGCTGCACCTGGAGGCGCTGTTCGCGCTAGCCTGGCTGCTCGGGCTCGTCAAGCACCTGGACCCGGCGGGGATTCCGGACGACCGGCTGGTCGACTTGTTCCCCGATCTGCCAGCCGGTGAGACGTTCGCGCAGTGGCGCTCGCGTACGCTGGCCGCGCCGCGCGAGCCCCGCGAGGCGGCGGCGATGCTGGACCTGTACTACTGCCTCGACTGGTCGTACCTGGCCGCCGAGCGGGCCGGCCGGCCCATGCCGGGCCGGATCGACTCGAACGCCATCGGGCAGCGGCGCTGGGCGCTGGAGTGGGCCGTCGTGTTCCGCGGGCCCTACCACGCGCCACCGGGCGGCTGGGAGGACGTCGACCTGGCGACCTGACGCCCGCTAGCCGGCGGCCGTCACGGCATACCGGGCGAGCCGGACAGCGGCCGTCACCTCGTACGGATCGGGCAGGTCGGCCACGCCGGCGGCGTCGGTGTGCCAGGCGCTCGGCCCCATCTCGACCAGTGCCCGCAGGTCGGGCCGCCCGAGCCGGAGGACCCGCGCGTGCCGCTCCTGCGCCACCAGGGTGAACCCGGGCAGGCTCGCCGCGACCCGGTCCGGTTTAGCCGGATCCACCCGGAGCAGGCCGAGCGCCTCGACCAGCTCGCCGAGATGGTCCGCGACCGGAGTGACGACGAGCAGTACGCCGTCCGGGGCCAGGATCCGCCGGAACTCCACGCCGTTGCGGGGCGCGAAGACGTTGAGCACCAACCGTGCGGCGCCGTCGGCGAGCGGCAGCCGGGCCCAGGTGTCGCAGACCACCGCGGCGGCGCGCGGATGAGCCCGGGCTGCCCGGCGTACGGCCGCCTTCGACACATCCAGCGCCAGGCCGACCGTTCCCGGCCGGGCATCGAGGACCACGCCGAGGTGGTATGCGGTCCCCGCACCGACGTCGACGACCAGGCCCTCGGCCGGCGCCTGCGCCGCGAGCGCGTCGGCGACGAACCGGAAGTGCCCGCCCGCAAGGAAGGCCGCCCGGGCGGCGACCATAGGTGCGGTGTCCCCGGTGTGCTTCAGCGGCCCGGCGGTCAGCTGGGCGTACCCCTGTCTCGCCAGGTCGAACCCGTGCCCGGCGGCGCACCGCAGGGCCCCGTCGACCGGCCGCAGCGGACTGCCACACACCGGGCAGCGCAGGTGGCGAAGAACGTCGGCCCTCACGGCGCACCCGGGAATAGAGTCTGTCCATGTCCGGACCGGAGTACGCGGAGATAGTCAACGCCCCCAAGGCCCTCCTGCACGACCACCTGGATGGTGGCCTGCGGCCGGCCACCATTGTCGAACTCGCCGCGGCGATCGGCCATGGCCTGCCCGCGTCCGACCCCGCGGAGCTGGGTGTCTGGTTCGTCGAGGCGGCCGACTCCGGCTCGCTCGAGCGGTACCTGGAGACGTTCTCCCACACGGTCGCCGTCATGCAGACGCCCGACGCGCTCTACCGCGTGGCCCGCGAATGCGCGCTCGACCTCGGTGCCGACGGGGTCGTCTACGCCGAGGTGCGGTTCGCGCCTGAGCAGCATGTCCTGGGCGGACTCACGCTGTCCGAGGTCGTGGGGTCCGTGCTGGCCGGCTTCGCGGCGGGCTCGCTGGAGGCGACCGAGGCGGGGACGCCGATCCGGGTCGGCACCCTGCTCACCGCCATGCGGCACGCGGCGCGCTCGATGGAGATCGCCGAGCTGGCGGTGCAGTTCCGGGACCACGGCGTGGTCGGCTTCGACATCGCGGGCGCCGAGGCCGGGTACCCGCCGACCCGGCACCTGGACGCGTTCGAGTACCTGCAGCGGGAGAACTTCCACTTCACGATCCACGCCGGCGAGGCGTTCGGGCTGCCGTCCATCTGGCAGGCGATCCAGTGGTGCGGTGCGGACCGGCTGGGGCACGGCGTACGGATCGTCGACGACATCCACGGCAAGGTGCTCGGCCGGCTCGCCGCGTACGTCCGGGACAAGCGCATTCCGCTGGAGCTGTGCCCGTCGTCCAACGTGCAGACCGGCGCGGCCCCGTCGATCGCCCAGCACCCGATCGGCCTGCTGCGCGATCTGCGGTTCCGGGTCACGGTGAACACGGACAACCGGCTGATGAGCGGCACGTCGATGTCCCGCGAGATGGCGTTGCTCGTCGAGGCGTTCGGGTACGGCTGGGCCGAGCTGCAGTGGTTCACCATCAACGCGATGAAGAGCGCCTTCATCCCGTTCGACGAGCGGCTCGCCATCATCAACGAGGTCATCAAGCCGGCGTACGCCAAGCTGCTGGGCTGACGTCACGGTATCGGTACGCCGGCGGGCCGGTTGGGGTGGTAGAGCCGGTAGCCGGCCACCTCGCGTACCTGCGCGTCGACGCCGGCCCGGGCGAGGTGCGCGGCGAACTCGCGGTCCACAGTGGACCCCACCGGCAGCGCGTACACCGGGTCCGCCCACCCGGCGAGCGTGTCCCGGTAGGGCCGGTAGCGGTCGAGCCCGGACCGCAGGTCGTCACCGAGCACCGCGCAGACGACCCGCTCGCGGGTCGCGAACACCAGCCGGTTGCAGGTCCAGTAGTCGCTGTAGATGTGTCGCGTACCGTGCTGGTCCAGGTCGTCGAGCAGCACCTGCTGGGCGCGCACGGCCGCGCGTACCCGGCCGGCCTCGGGGACCAGCGTGGCCGTGGCCACCCCGGCCGCCACCACGACCGCGGCCAGCACGGCCGCCGCGCCGGCGGCGAGCACGCGCCGGATCGGGGGGTGCACCCGCGACCGGGCACCCGCCGTCCGCCACAGCGGCCAGAGCGCCGCGGGTACGGAGACGAGCAGGCAGCTCAGGTACCGCGCGCTCTCGATCGGGGTGAGCACCGCGGCCGGGCTCCACCCGTACAACCCGATGGTGGCCAGGCCGGCACCGGCGAGCCCGAGCCGACCGGCGTGCGCGACCCGGTCGGCGGTGCGCAGGCCGGCCAGCGCGAGCCCGGCGGCGACGAGCAGTAGTGCGGCGAATGCGGCGCCCCACCACAGTTGCGGCGCGTCGCACCGGCTCGGCCGGCACAGCCCGGTGGCCATCGGCACCCCGACCAGCACGCCGCCGTGCAGGTGGTCGGCGAGGGTGGTACCGGCCAGCTGGTCCTGGCCGGCCCGGGACAGCTGGCCGAGTACGTGCAGCGAGCGGTCGCGGGGCGCGGCGCCGAGGTCGTGCGCGATGACCGGGGCGAGACCGAGGAGCGCGCCACCGATCAGGGCGACCGCCCGCCGACCGAGGAGAGCCCGGCCGCGGAACGCGACGAGCAGCGCGCCGGCCGCGGCGAGGTACGGCACGACCAGGTAGTCCGACCACAGCGCGACACCGGCTCCGAACCCGAACAGGGCGTACCAGCCGGCACCCCGGCCCGGCGTCCGGGCCAGCACGACCGCGAGCAGCAGCAGGGCCGCGGCGAGCAGGTTGATCTCGGGGTACCCGCCGCCGGCGATCAGCTGGTTCTTGATGACCCGGTCGGAGCCCAGGGCCAGCAGCCCGGTGACCGCGGCCGCGAACCACGGGGTCCACAGCTCGCGGACGAGCAGGAAGGCGGCGGCGAGGAACGCCGCGTACATGACCACTGTGGATGCCCGAAGGGCCACGGTGGACGAGTCGAAGACGGCGAAGAACGGCACCGCCAGGTACGCCTCGGTGGCGCCCATGTAGTGCTGGCCGTAGAAGAAGACCGGTGCCCGGAGTCCGGCGATGATGTGCCTGGCCATCAGGCCCATCGTGGCCTCGTCGCTGTTGGTCGGCGGCAGGCCGGCGGCCAGCAGGATGATCCGGTAGAGCACGCCGGCCGCGCCGAGACCGAACGCCACCCGGGTCGGCGTCAGCCGGTCGGTCATCTGCCCGGCTCATTGTTCACGACTACGCAGATTACACAAGTGCTCACAGTGAGTAACTCCGAGTGAACGACCAGCGACAAAACAGTGGCCCTGTCCCATCACTGGCGTTTGAGGGGCCAACCTGGGCTTTCTTCTTGACACGTGGCGTGATGGAATCTCGGAGGTCCGGCCACCCTAGTCGGCCCGTTCGGGGTGCCGGCCGGCACGGTGAGGTCGGCAGAATGCACTCGGGTGCGTGCATGATGGTGCGGCACCCGTACGGAGGGGCGGTGACGTGAGCAAGCGGCCTACCAGGGCGACAGCGGTCCTGTCGCGCCTCCGCCGGCCCGTCGGCTGGCTCCGGGATCGGCCCATCTGGGCAAAACTGGGCATCATCATGGTCGTACCCACGATCGCCACCCTAGTGGTGGGCTTCATCCGCGTGGTCGATCAGGTGGAGACGTACAACAACGCCGATCAGGCACGCACGTTGTCGAACCTCTCCACCGACGTGGGCCTGCTGGTCGACGACCTGCAGGACGAGCGGGCCGTGGCCACCATCCTGCTCAGCGCGCCGGCCGGCGGGCAGCCGACCGCCATCGTCGACACGTACCGCAAGCAGTGGTCCGCGACCGACACCGCGCAGAAGGCGTACGCGCAACGGCGTACCGGCCTCGCCGACCTGCCGACGAGCTTCCGCAACCTGCTGCGCCGCCTCGACAACCAGCTCTCCGCGTTGCCCCAGCTGCGCGACCAGGTGGCGAACCGCAAGGACGTGTCGCTCACCAACACCGCGTTCTTCTACCGCGTACTCATTGCCGACCTGCTCGCGATCCGGGACTCCTCGGCCCAGCTCGCCGGCGAGACGAGCCTCAGCGACCGCATGCGGGCCGTGGCGGCCGTGTCCAGCATGAAGGAGTACCTGGCGCAGGAGCGGGTGGTCGTGCTGCGGGCGCTCGGCGAGGGCAGCCTGCCGCCGGCCCGGGAACGCGAGTACCTGGCGACGGTCATCGGGCAGGAGCAGGCGCGGCAGACGTTCGACATCGTGGCCACGCCCGAGGAGCACTCGCTGTTCGACCAGCGGGTCGCCGGGGACGACCTCCGGCTGGCCCAGCGGTACGAGGGCGAGATCGACAGCGTCCTGTCCACCGGCCGGCTTACCGACCTCGACTTCGGCGCCGACCAGTGGGACAAGGCGCTCGCGGCGCGCGCCAACCTGCTCCGCGGTGTCGAGGTCGAGCTCGACCGGCTGATGGAGGCGCAGGCCACCCAACTGCGCGACGCCGTCGTCCGGCAGGTACTCGTGGAGACCGGCCTGCTGCTCGGCATGCTGCTGCTCGCCGTGTTCATCGCCTGGTTGGTGGCCCGCTCGATGGCCCGGTCACTGCGTGAGCTGCGGCACGGCGCGCTGTCGGTCGCCCAGTACGGGTTGCCGCAGGCCGTCGCGCGGCTTCGTGATCCGGCTCTGGCCACCCAGCTGTCGCCGACCCAGGTGGCCACGCAGATCGCCGAGCCCCTTCCGGTCCGCAGCCACGACGAGTTCGGACAGGTGACCGAGGCCTTCAACGCGGTACACATGGAGGCCGTCCGGACCGCCGCCGAACAGGCCTCGCTCCGGTCGTCGGTCGCCACCATGTTCGTCAACCTCGCCCGTCGCTCGCAGATTCTGGTCGACCGGCTCATCGGCCACCTCGACCGGCTGGAGCGCGGCGAGGAGGACCCGGACCGGCTCGGCGAGCTGTTCCAGCTGGACCACCTCGCGACCCGGATGCGCCGCAACGACGAGAACCTGCTGGTGCTCGCCGGCGCCGACTCCACCCGGGTGCAGCGCGAGCCGGCCGCCCTGCTCGACGTGCTGCGCGCCGCCCAGTCCGAGGTCGAGCACTACACCCGCATCGAGTTCGGGGTGGTGGACCGGGACATCGAGATGGCCGCGCACGCGGTCAACGACATGGTTCACCTCGTCGCCGAGCTGCTCGACAACGCGACCGCATTCTCGCCGCCCGACTCCGCCGTCATCGTGGAGGCGCGCCGGGTCGGCGACCACGCGGTGCTGTTCGTCGAGGACCGCGGCATCGGCGTCTCGGCCGAACAGCTCGCCGAGCTCAACGAGCGGCTCGCCACGCCACCGATGGTGGACGTCGCGGTCTCCCGGATGATGGGTCTCGTCGTGGTGGCCCGGCTGGCCGCCCGGCACGGTGTCAAGGTGGAGCTGCGCCCGGCCAACCAGCGGGGCACGGTCGCGGACGTCTCGCTGCCGCCGTCGGTTCTCGTACCGCGCGCCCTCACCGGGCGCCCCGCCGGCAAGGACGGCCCGCCGCCGCGGCAGAGCGGTCTCGTCCGGC
>JAEHDK010000365.1 GCA_016880465.1 Micromonosporaceae bacterium | reverse complement strand
GACTCGGCCGCGGCCGCGGGCGCGGGACGCGCGGCGCCGCGACGACCTCCTCCACCACCACGGCATCCTCGACGCCGGCGTCGACCACCGCGCCGACCACCTCGCCGACCGCCTCGCCGACCACCACCTCGCCGACGAGGGCCGGCTCGCCCGCGCCGTCCAGCTCCTCGTCGACGATGCGCTGGATGTGCTCCTTGAAGCGCTCCTCCTCGGCGCGCTCCTCGGAGTGCGTACGCACCTCGTCCCAGAGGATCCGGACGTGCCGCGGATCGTCGACGGCCACCCGGATCGGCAGCGTGACACCGAGGTCGGGCCACTTGGCCACCGGTACCCTGGTGTCCCTGATCTTGACCTTGGCCGGGGCCAGGCCCGGCGCCTCGACGACGATCTGCAGCTCGCACCGGCCGATCGAGATGTTAGCCGGCGGTTCGGTGGCGGCGATGACGTGGGCCGTACCCCGGACGAAGGAGCGGGCGCCGCCGCGGACCGCCGAGACGACCACCAGGCTGATCGCGAGGACCAGCAAGGCGATGCCGAGCGCGCCGACCGCCCAGTTGGCCAGGCCGGCGCCGGCGCACCCGACGAAGATCGCGGTGGCGACGATTCCGGACGCGACGAACCTTCGGGCGTACGAAACGCTCCACCGGCGGTCATTCGGCACAGGCAGACCTCCCGACGAATTTCCGTCAGGTTAGGCGAAATCCGGCACTGGACGGAAGTCTCGACACGCCGGAGCCGGCGTGCTCGGTAGGCTCCTCCGGGCTACTACGCATCACCGGAGGGATTCGTGGCCGAGCGCACGCTCGTACTCATCAAGCCGGATGCCGTGCGCCGCGGCCTGGTCGGCGAGATCCTGCGCCGCTTCGAGCGGCGGGGCCTGGCGATCGACGCGATGGTGCAGCGCACGATGGACGGCAGACTCGCCGACGCGCACTACGCCCAGCACCTCGAGAAGCCGTTCTACCCGCCGCTCAAGGACTTCATGACGAGCGGGCCGCTGGTCGCGCTCATCCTCGCCGGCGACGAGGCGATCGAGGTGGTGCGCACCATGGTCGGCGCGACCGACGCGCGTAAGGCGGCCGCCGGCACGGTCCGCGGCGACCTTGCGCTGTCCAACCGGGAGAACCTCGTACACGCGTCCGACTCGCCCGACAGCGCCCGGCGGGAGATCGGCCTCTGGTTCCCCGAGCTGGCCTGACCGCCATGCGGTAGGCACAGTTCCCGCCGGTAAGTCGGATGAAGTGGTCCGGGCGACTCGGGTAGCCTTGACGGCACAGGCATCGACCCGGCCATCACCGGTGAGCCTCCGGAAGAACGAGAGCGGCGCTCTTCAGTAGAACCGGACGGGTTCGGCCCGTTACAGCCGGCCAACGAGCGGGTCGGGGTGCGCCCCGGCCAAGCGAGGTGGTACCGCGGGCTCCGGCTCGTCCTCGCAGTGCCAAACCGGAATTCGGGTCAATGTCCGTGGTCGGTCACCCGGCCGCTACCGGAGCCCGAGGGTCGGACCGACATAGGCGAGGAGAGCACCGGCGATGGCCTATCCGATGCACAACCCGGACGCGGGCGGCGTGACCGCGAGCCCTGACCTGCCCGCGATGGAGCGCGGCGTGCTCGACTACTGGGCCGCCGACAAGACCTTCGAGGCGTCGGTGGAGTCCCGCGACGCGGGCCAGGAGTACGTCTTCTACGACGGCCCGCCGTTCGCCAACGGGCTGCCACACTACGGCCACCTGCTGACGGGGTACGTGAAGGACGTCGTCCCGCGGTACCAGACGATGCGCGGGCGGCGTGTCGAGCGGCGGTTCGGCTGGGACTGCCACGGCCTGCCGGCCGAGGTCGAGGCCGAGAAGCAGCTCGGCATATCGACGAAGGCGGAGATCCTCGACCTGGGCGTGGCCACGTTCAACGAGGCGTGCCGGACGTCGGTGCTCCAGTTCACCTACGACTGGGAGCGGTACGTCACCCGCCAGGCCCGCTGGGTGGACTTCGCGAACGACTACAAGACCCTTGACCTGTCCTATATGGAGAGTGTCATGTGGGCCTTCAAGACCCTGTACGACAAGGATCTGGTGTACGAGGGCTTCCGCGTGCTGGCGTACTGCTACCGCTGCGAGACCCCGCTGTCGAACACCGAGACCCGGATGGACGACGTGTACCGGGACCGCACCGACCCGGCCGCGACCGTCTGGTTCCAGCTGGAGTCGGGCGAGCGGATGCTGGCGTGGACCACGATGCCGTGGACGCTCGTACCCAACGTGGCGCTCGTGGTCGGGCCGGACATCGACTACGCCGTGCTCGAGCGCGACGGCGAGCGGTACGTGCTGGCCGAGGCGCGGGTCGGCGCGTACGAGAAGGAGCTCGCCGGCGCCACGCACGTGGCCACCGTCAAGGGCGCCGGGCTCGTCGGCCGGAAGTACACGCCGATGTTCGAGTTCCTGACCGAGCAGTTGGCCGACGTGCCGGCGGCGTTCACCGTACTGGCCGGCGACTTCGTGTCCACCGAGGACGGCACGGGCGTCGTACAGGTCGCCCCGTCGCACGGCGAGGACGACTACAACGTCTGCACCGCGGCCGGCATACCCACGGTGCTCACGGTGGACGACCGGACCCGGTTCACCTCGGTGGCGCCGCGGTTCGAGGGCAGGCAGGTGTTCGAGGCGAACAAGCCGCTGCTGCGCGAGCTGCGCGAGCGAGGGCTGCTCGTCCGCCAGGACGCGTACGTACACTCCTATCCGCATTGCTGGCGCTGCGACACACCGCTCGTGTACAAGGCCGTGTCGTCGTGGTTCGTCGCGGTGACCCGGTTCAAGGACCGGATGGTCGAGCTGAACCAGCAGATCAACTGGACGCCCTCGCACGTACGGGACGGCTCGTTCGGCAAGTGGCTGGAGAACGCCCGCGACTGGTCGATAAGCCGCAGCCGGTTCTGGGGCTCGCCGATACCGGTGTGGAAGTCGGACGATCCGGCGTACCCCCGGGTGGATGTCTACGGCTCGCTCGCCGAGCTGGAGCGCGACTTCGGGGTGGCCGTCACCGACCTGCACCGGCCCTACGTCGACGAGCTGACCCGGCCCAACCCGGACGACCCGACCGGTCGCTCGACGATGCGGCGGGTGCCCGAGGTGCTGGACTGCTGGTTCGAGTCCGGCTCGATGCCGTTCGCCCAGGTGCATTACCCGTTCGAGAACGCGGACTGGTTCGAGAGCCACTATCCGGGCGACTTCATCGTCGAGTACATAGGGCAGGTGCGCGGCTGGTTCTACACGCTGCACGTGCTGGCCACCGCGCTGTTCGACCGGCCCGCGTTCCGCAACTGCGTGGTGCACGGCATCCTGCTCGGCGACGACAGCCGCAAGATGTCCAAGAGCCTGCGCAACTACCCGGACGTCTACGAGATGTTCGACGTGCACGGCGCGGACGCGATGCGGTGGTTCCTCATGGCCTCACCGGTGCTGCGCGGCGGGGACATGGCCGTGACCGAGCCGGCGATCCGGGACGCCGTACGCCACGTGCTGCTCCCGCTGTGGAACGTCTGGTACTTCTTCTCGCTGTACGCGAACGCGGAGGGCTACCAGGCCCGGTGGCGTACCGACTCGGCGGACCTGCTCGACCGGTACGTGCTCGCGAAGACGCAGGAGCTGGTCGACAACGCCACGCGGCAGTTCGACGAGTACGACCTGTCCGGCGCCTGTGCGAGCGTACGGTCCTACCTGGACGCGCTGACCAACTGGTACGTCCGCCGCTCGCGGGACCGCTTCTGGGCCGGCGACCGGGACGCGTTCGACACGCTGTACACCGTGCTGGAGACGCTGTCCCGGGTGGTGGCGCCGCTGCTGCCGATGACGGCGGAGGAGGTGTGGCGCGGGCTCACCGGCGGCCGTTCGGTGCACCTCACCGACTGGCCGGAGGCCGGCGCGCTGCCCGGCGACCCGGCGCTGGTGTCCACGATGGACTCCGTACGGGAGGTG
>JAEHDK010000364.1 GCA_016880465.1 Micromonosporaceae bacterium | reverse complement strand
TTGAGGATCCAGCGTACGTTGCCGAGCAGGTCGCCGACCGGAGCGCCGAGTTTGAGCATTTCCTCGGTGAGCCCTGGTAGCAGCTCCTCCATCGCCGCCTGGCCGCCGGTCGGCAGGCCGTGCACATGATGACCCGCCGTGCACATGATGACCCTTGTGTTCATGCCGGAGATGGTCGAGCGGCAGCGCGATCGGGTCCGCGCAACTTTGCATAGAGCGACTGCCGGACTCCCGGCCGTCAAGCGCGATTGCTGGAGGTCAACGCCGCCTGGTGCCCTTGACTGCCCAAGCCCGAGCGGTCAGCTGGATGGGCCCGCCCGCCGGTGCGAGCGCCGCGCGCAGCCGGTCGCGCAGGCGTTCGCGGTCTGCGTCGTCCAGCGACATGCAGTACCCCGGAGCGGGCGCCTGGCCGCTGAGGAACGGTGTCCAGTAGTCGTCGAAGTCGGCGAACTCCGTCGGCACGACAATGTCGCGGCCCGCCACATCGGCCAGGCCGGCCGCCGCGAAGAGCCGACCGAGCGGTTCCGGGCGACAGATCGAGAACCGGACGGCCTCGTCCAGGCGGGCAGCGGCGGGATCCAACGCGACAGCGGCGTCCCAGAACTGCCGGATCATCTGCATGCCATCGGCGTAGTCCCACACGTACGCGGCGATCGTTGCTCCGTCGGCCGCCGCCCGACACATCTCGGCAACTGCGGCGGCGGGATCCGGAATGAAGTTCAACACCAGGCCGGAGACCACATAGTCGGCAGACCCATCGCCCACGGGTAAGGACAATGCCTCGCCGACCTGAAACTCGGCCCGGTCATCGTGGACCCGCGCCCAGGCGCGGTCGAGGAAGCCGATCGACGGATCCACACCGAGAATCTGCGCCGGCTCGGCCGTCGACAGCACCGCGTCCGTCAAGGCGCCCGTCCCGCATCCGACGTCCAGCCACCGAGCCATCGGCGTCGGCGCGAGCCACTCGACGAACCGGGCCGCGACCGGACGGCTCCAGCGGCCAACGTACGGCTCGTAGAGGTCGCCGCTCGACCACGTGTCCGTGACCATCCACCGATCCTCTCGCGTACGTACCACGCCTGTCGATCCCCGCGCGGTGTTCTCGGGTACGAGTGCGGCAACGAGGATCTGCCGCCGGTGGTGGCCGCTGGTCAGGGGTGCCGGTCAGGGGTGCCGGTCAGGGAGCTCCGCCGGCGACTACTGGCGTCGCGATGTCGCTCGCTGGCCGCGGCTGATCAGGGGGTTGCGGGGCCGCCGTGCGGGGACGGCTGGTCGTTTGGGTCTGCGGCCAGTCGGACGCTGAGCTGCTGGCCGAGCTCCCGGTAACCGAGCGCGGCCGCTACCCGGCGGGATGATAGTGGCCGGGCCCGCCACTGGGGCAGTAGCGCGTGTGAGAGGGCGTGGGCCGTCGCCGCCGATGCCACGGCGCGGGCCAGCCCCTTCCCCCGCCATCGCGGCGCCGTCAGTACGCACTGGTGAGCTACGGCGCTGGGCCAGACGCGGTACCCGGCCGCGGCAACGATGGCGTTGCGCTCGCGGATGACGAATGCCGGTGAGGTGATCCCGGCCAGGCCGCTTTCATCCGCATCGCTGGCTCCGGCTGCTGACAGCAGATTGTCGAGACCGCCGGCCGCTGGACCGCCTGTCGCTGGACCGCCTGTCGCTGGACCGCCTGTCGCTGGACCGCCTGTCGCTGGACCGCCGTCGGAGGGTAGTTTCACCACGTTTGCGGATGCGGGCAGCGCCAGTGCCGGCCGGAAGTCTGCCGCGTCCACATAGGCCAGGGTCGCCGGCCCGAGCGCATCGATCACCGGCAGCACCGCGTTGAGTTCACCGAGGTCGGCGATCGCCTCCGGTTGCAGGGGCGCCAACACGTCAACCAGCAATCGCGCCAGCCGCTCAGTCGGCGCGGTGACGATAGCGGCCTGGCCCAGTACGACGATGCCTACCCACGAGGGTGGGCACAACCGCGACCTCGGTGCCACCACCACGCTGATGTGGCCGGCCGGTCCGAAGGCGAGCGGCACCCCGGCCGCACCGGTCCACAGGGTACGAGCGCGGACCAGCAGCGCGTCAGATGCCATGGTGGCCATGGTGGCCCAGGTTGGCGCGGGCGCGCGACCTGATTCGCAGTCACCCCACCGTGCCGTTCCTCTGGCGGTTGCCCGGCCAACTGGGCATGCCACAACTGCCTCGTTCGTGCCCGGTGGCACTGCCCTTGGCAGCGCAGCATTTACGGGCTCTGGCTGCGTGGGCCGCTGGTGAGGTCGTAGGCGGTGCCGTCGGGTCGGTGGGCGGTGAGGGTGTCGGTGGGCTGGTGGTAGTGCAGGGTCCAGTGTCCTTCGTGGACGAGCCAGTGA
>JAEHDK010000363.1 GCA_016880465.1 Micromonosporaceae bacterium | reverse complement strand
GCGATACCGTCCTCGAACTCGACATCGTTGATCCACTTCTTGTCCGTGACGCATAGCCGGCGCAGCAGGGCGATGTGCGCCGGTGGGCCGCCGAAGCCGGTGACCCCGATGCGCAGCCAATGCCCGGTGATGGTCGACAGCGGCACCCGGACGGGCGGGCTGGTGGGCCGGAATGCGGGGCTGGTGTCGTCGTGCGGTGTGTCCACCCGGGTCCCCATTCGACGTCGTGGCAGGCTGATGACGACATCCGATATCGGCAGACGATAACTGCGGTCGTTCCGGCGTGGGGCGGTGGAGCGCCGAGAGCAGTTTCTGGGCCGCGCTGCTTGGGGGCACCGTCGACGCTGAGGATGACTGGCACATGGTGTTTGTCGACGGTAAGCCGAGGGTAGGCGTTCAACTCGCGCCTGATCACGTTGCGCCCGACTGGCCTCACGGAACGCCGCAGCAGCAGATCCACCTCGACCTGTGGGTTGACGACATCGAAGCAGCGACTTCCCCGACAACCACCAAGTCTATGCGGATCCGGCCGGGCATCCGTTCTGCCTCTGCTGGGTGAAACGCGAGTAGCGGCGTCAATGCTGGTAGTGGCGATGGAGCGATCGTTAGACTGATTCTCTGGCGCGGCAGCCAGGCGCAAGGCCGGCCAGCGCGGCGTCGAAGGCCGCGTTGATTGAGCGCACGCTCATGTCGCTGATCGAGCGATCACCGGGATCTCACCCAGGTCACGCTGGCCAGGCTGTACGCCTCGTGGCACAGGATCGCCAAGGTGGAGAACGTCGACGCGCGCGCCTCGGCGTACGCCACGAAGTCGCCCTCGTCTCTCACCGCGGGGCAGGTCCAGTCATTGCGGGCAGGTCGCGGAAATGTGTCTCGCCAGCCTGGCCCACCGCCTCGACCACCGGCCACACGCTCCGAGGTTCAGCGGACGCGGTTAGTTGATCCGCCCGCGGGTTACCCGGGGTGGGAAGGCCGCGAGCGGAGGTGGGAGCGCGCCCCTTGGCCGAGGTACGTGACCACGAAGGCGCTCCGCAGCCGGACTGGATCTGTACGGGACGGTCGGAGGAGGACAGATGACCAATATCCAACAGCCAGAGATGCGACGCAGCGGGCATGACCCGTTGGTACAGTAATGGACAGCGCGATGGAGCGGGCCGCGGTACGCCTCACCAGACAAACGAGGACCGGAGAAGGACACCTGCCCTTCCGAGCGGCGTTCATCGTATGGGCCGGAGCGGCACGAAGAGCAGAAGAGCGCGGGCCGCAGCGGTTCTTCGGTGAGCATGGTTTCGCTCCGGCCACAACGTACGAACTGGTGGTGGACGACCGCCGTTACCCGCCGAAAGCTATCTTGGGCACAGCGTATGAGTTCGCCACCGGCGAGCGTCTGGCCTCTGGTGATTTCGAAGGCGGGAAGGGCGGCGCCGTCAGTGTGCTCGGAAAGATGGGGTTCACCGTCCAGCACGTGTGACGACCGGCTGGGTGAAGCCGACCTGCGGCTGGATATGGTCCGCGTGGTCAGGCCGGCTGGACGGATGTCGGTCGGGTCGGGCGGCGAGAGAGCTGAACCACCGCGGGGGCACGAGCTGGCGAGCGGCCGCCGCGTCGCGGCTCGGGGACCGGTGCCGACTGAGTTCGGCGGTTGTCGGCTTGCCGTCGGGGACCCGCACCCCCGTCACGGTCGCGGTGCTGCGGGGGAGGCTGTGGAGCGTTTACTGCACCGTGTTGTGGTTGGTGGCCGGTGCGTTCGTCCGGCCGCGCTGGTCTGCCGGTCGGCCGGCGACTGTGGGGTTCCGGTGCGCAACTTCTGGTGGACGCACACCGTGGCGTCTGCCGACCTCGGTGGAGCGACCGTGGCATCGGGCGGCGCCTGGCAGGCGGACACCATCTGGATCCTGGCCTAGCGACGGGGCAGAGCAGCGATGCGGGCGACCGGCACTGCCGGCTGGGCTCGCCCGTCTGGTCGTCGGTGAGGTCGGAGTGCGGTGGATGACCGAGGGCCCGCGGCCCGTCCAACTCGAGGCAAGCGTGAATTGGACCGGTAGGCGAGCTGGAGCCGTTGGCGGGAGGGCTTCCGTCATGGTCTGACCGGAGCGTCGGCCATTGTCGAATGGTTGGGCCGACTAGGCTGCCGTGTAGCGACGATCCTCATCGGAAGGGGGGCAGGAATTCCGAATGCGCAGGTTGGGTGCGAGCGGTCCGGCCGTCTCCGACATCGGGCTGGGTTGCATGTGCATGAGCGGGGCATACGGTCCCGCCGCCGACGACGAGTCGATCGTCACGATCCAGCGGGCGCTGGACCTGGGGATCAATCACGTCGATACGGCTGCATCGTATGGCAAGGGCCACAACGAGACGCTCGCCGGCAAGGCAATCGCCGGACGCCGCGACGAGGTGTTGCTGGCAACGAAGTTCGGCATCCGGCGCGAATCGGGCAAGATGGTAGTCGACTCCAGCCCCCAATGGGCCCGTACCTCCTGTAGCAGTCCCTCCGGCGGTTGAAGGTGGACGTGATCGACCTGTTCTACGTCCATCGGCGTAATCCGTCGATGCCGATCGGACCGACCATCGAGGCGTTGGCCGAGCTTGTCGCCGAGGGGAAGGTCGCCACATCGGACTGTCCGAAGTGAACACGGCGACGCTGCGCCGTATGGCCATAGCCGCTGACGTCCCAGTCTGCTGAACCACATTGTGTTCAGCGGTAGGGTGCCCGACATGAAGCTTACGGTTCTCGGTGGTTGTGGTGCGTGGCCCGAGGCTGGTGGCGCGTGCAGCGGATACCTCGTGGAGTACGAAGGTTTTCGCCTGCTTCTCGACCTCGGATACGCGACGGTTCCCCGGCTATTGGAGCACGGCGGCGCGGAGAAGGTTGACGCAGTGTTCATCACTCACGGGCATCCGGATCACTGTGCTGACCTCAACCCCTTGTTGCGGGCCCGGGCGATGCAGGACGCCCCGGCGCCGGCGCTGCCGGTGTACGCGCCCAGCGGCGCACTCAACGCCGTGCTCGCACTCGACCGTCCGGCGATGCTGGCGTCCGCGTACGCCCTGCACGAATTCGTTCCTGGAGTACGGTTCGACATCGGTCCGTTCGTGGCCGAGACGCGGCTGCTACCCCATTGGCTGCCGAACGCCGGAGTACGACTCACCGCCGGCGGACGCACCCTGATGTACACGGGTGATACAGGACCGAGCACCGTCATCGGCGAGCTTGCCGCGGACGCTGATCTGATGCTGGCCGAGGCCACCCATCTCGACGACATGCCGGAGGACGTCCGTGCGTACCTGAGCAGTGCGAGCCAGGCCGGCCTCAACGCCCGCGAAGCCCAGGTCGGCCGACTCGTGTTGACCCACCTGTGGCCGGGCACCGACCCGGCGCTCGCGCAGGAGGAAGCAGCTCGGTCCTACCGAGGGCCTATCGCCGTGGCGGTCCCGGGTCTGACGGTCGACCTTGGCGCAGCGTGGCCGGGAGTGATGGTCCAGCGGTAGTCGCCGCCGACCCGGAGGTCGACGCTGGCCGACACCATCGGGCCAGCGGCGCACTTGCTGTTTCGCAGTCGGCTGCTCATGGCGCGCGACAGCCCCGGTACCCGCCGGCCGCCAGCCCCGGCCTCACCAACGACGAGCGCCGCACCATCACCGAGATGATGACCAAGGGCACCTCGATCGCCGTCTTTTCCTGAAGTTCTAACACGTTTAGACGATGGAGTTAATCGGTGATCGAGTTTCTTCTCCATCCCGGCTCCGGCGTTTCGCCGTACCTGCAGATCGTCCAGCAGGTACGCCAGGCGCTGCGGCTGGGCCTGCTGCGCGAAGGCGATCGGCTGCCCACCATCAAGACGGTGGTGGCCCAGCTGGCGATCAACCCGAACACGGTGCTCAAGGCGTACCGGGATTTGGAGCATGAGGGTCTGGTGGAGCCCCGGCCGGGGGCGGGGACCACAGTGGACATTCCAGCCGGCCGCGCGGTGGGCTCGTGGGTCCCAACGGGGCGGGCAAGACCACCCTGCTGCGGCTGGCGGTGGGCCAGCTGACACCGACCACCGGCGGCATCGAGGTGCTGGGCGGGCGGCCCGCAGCGGACGCGGCGTAGTTGAGCCGGGTCGGCTTCGTCGCGCAGTCCGCGCCCGTCTACTCAGGACTGACCGTCGACGAGCATCTGATGCTGGGCGATCGGCTCAACCCGCGCTGGGACATGAGGATCGCGCGGGATCGCATCGAGAGCACTGGCCTCGATTCCCGGCAGCGTGCCGGGCGGCTGTCCGGCGGGCAGCGCGCGCAGCTCGCCGCGAGCCCGCTCGCCCGTACGCCGTACGACCTGCGCCACGCCGCGGTGTCGACGTGGCTCAACGGGGGAGTGCCACCGACCGACGTCGCGGCGTGGGCCGGGCACTCCGTCGAGGTGCTCCTGAAGATCTACGCCAAGTGCCTGGACGGCGATGCCGAGACGCTTCGCCAGCGAGTCCAGGCCCTCGGCCACGGTGTCTTGCCGGCAACAGTCTCCCCGACCAGTCCGGTAACGACCCACGGCGTGAGCACCCCAGGTCCCACGACGGGGGTCCAGGTCGTCCGCGACGTCGCGTACGGCCGGCGCTTTGCTGCTGGCTGACCAGCGGCTGGTCGAGGCGGCCCGCCGCGACCCGTGGCGACCGGGTTCGTTGACCGGTGGTCCGATGGTCCGGCGTACTCGTGGGCCTCGCCGGTGGTCTACGCCGTTATGACGGTGTGAACCTGGGCGTGGATGGTGCTCGCGGTCTCGCTGGGTCCGCGCTCCGCCAGACTCCAGCGGCCAGTCCCTCCGCCGGTCGGCCGCGCGGCCATGCCGTTCTTCCTGGTCCATCAACCGGTCATCCTGGCTGTCGCCGTACTGGTCGTACCGTGGCACGCCGGGATCGCCGTGAAGCTGCCCATCGTGTTGGGCGCCTCTCTGGTGGTGTCGGCCGCGCTGGCGGTCGGGCTGAGCCGGCTCCGGTACGTCTCGACCCTGCTCGGCGTGAAAACGCCGCTGACGACGAGGCCGGCCAACGTCAACCCGTGCCGCCGTGTTGATGTACGCCGGTGCGGGTTGACCAGTCTTCTCCGCGCTGCCGGGCTATGCGGCCGGGTGCGGGACGACGGCGACGGGGCAGGCGGCGTGGTGCAGGACGGCTTGACTGACCGAGCCGAGGAGCAGTCCGGTGAAGCCGCCGCGGCCGCGGGTGCCGACGACGACGAGCTGCGCCCGTTGGGTGGCCTGGATGAGCGCCTTGCGGGTGCTGGTGTGGGCGAGTTCGCGGTGGACGGTGAGGTCGGGGTACTTGTCGTGCCAGCCGGCCAACGCTTCGGCGAGCAGCCGGGTCTCTTCGGCCTCGATCTCGGCGGGGTCGTAGACCAGCGGCAGCATGTCGCCGGGTCTGGTGGAGACTGGGTGGTGCCAGGCGTGCAGCGCTATCAGGGGTACGCCGCGCAGTGCGGCTTCTTCGAAGGCGAACCCGACGGCGGGGTCGTTGGCGGGTGAGCCGTCCGCGCCGAGCAACACGGCTGCCGCCGGATCCGCGGTGCCGCGGGCGACGAGGACGGGGCAGGTGGCGTGCGCGGCGAGTTGGACGGCGACGGAGCCGATCAGCAGGCCGGTGAATCCGCCGAGGCCACGGTCGCCCACGACGATCAACTCGGCCGTACGGGAAGAGTGGAGCAGGACCGCAGCGGCTTCGCCGGTGACGAGTTCGCCGTGGATGTCGAGGTTTGGGCCGGTGGTGTGGGCGCGGGTGTAGGCGTCGGCGAGAATGCGTTCGGCCTGGTGGCGCAGTCCACCCTCCGGTGGCCCGTACGGCGAGGGGCCCAGCGGGACGTGCAGGTACGGCCAGATGAACGCATGGACCAGGCACAACGGGCGCCGGCGCAGGGTGGCCTCGCGGACGGCCAGATCTATCGCGGCGAGGCTGGACGCGGAGCCGTCAACACCGACGACGACCGGCCGGTGGAGTGGCGAGTGTTCGGGCGCGGGCATGGCGACCTCCAGCGGTCACCTCCAGCGTGTGTCCGCCGGCGCGGGCCGGGCTAGGGCCGGACGACCTGTACATGGGGCGTGGACGGCGGGGTTAGCTCGCGAGAGGCCGGGTTACCCCCTTGCCGATCATGGTGGGATGTGCGTTGCTGCCGTGGAGATGATCGTGATGGTTACGCGGTCGGATGTGTCGTTCGAGTCGGGTGGGCTGCGTTGTGCCGGCTGGCTGTATGTTCCCGCGGGCCCGACCGGCCGGGTGCCCAGTGTGGTGATGGGCCATGGCACCACGGGGACGATGGACTTCGGGTTGGATTCCTACGCGCGGCGGTTCGCCGCGGCCGGATCGGCTTGTGGGGTACGTCGCTGAGCGCCGGGCATGTCGTTTCCGTAGCGGCGCGTGATCAGAGGATCGCGGCGGCGGTGGCGCAGTTGCCGTTCATGGGTGTCCACACCGGCCACGCCAGCCCGCGGTCGGCTCGGGTCACCCGGACACTGTTCGCGGCGGCCCTCCGCGACGCGGTCGGCGGGCTCTTCGGCCGGCCGCCGGTCATGGTGGCGATGGTCGGTGAGCCCGGCACGGTGGCCGTGTTCACTGGGAGCGAGGACGATGCGGTGGCCCGGACCCTCGCGGCCGAGGCGCCGCGGTGGCGCAACGAGATGGCAGCCCGGTCGCTGTTTTCGCTGATCCGCTACCGCCCCGGCAAGCTGGCCCGGCACCTGGTGATGCCGTGGCTGGTCTGCGTGGCCGACGAGGACACGGCCGCGTCGCTGCCGCTCGCCGTTCGCGCCGCCCAGCGGGCGCCCCGAGGGGGGTTGCGCCGCTCCCCGGGTACGCACTTTGCCGCCTACGTGGGTGGGGTGTTCGAGCGGATGGTGGCCGACCAGGTCGAGTTCCTGCAGCGACACCTGTCGCCGACGCCAACTGCCAGTGCCGCCTCCATCGCGAACTGACCGCACACGCTCCACAGTAGACGGTCAGGTTGTCGCGTGGTGGACATGGGATCAGGTGCGGGGTGGTGGCGCGGCGCGGTCCGCGGTTTTCTCGGCGATGAGGTCGTGCTCGTCGAATGGAATCTCGATCGCACGGCGGCGCAGGTGCCGGCGCAGCGCGGCGATGAACAGCCCTTCCCCAGCCCGGGCGTGCCCGGCGATCACCTGCCGGTTGAGGTTGTCGCGGGTGAGCCGGGTCGGGTCGCGGGCGGCGAAGTCGTCGAGGACGGCCGGCAGGTCGAACGAACCTCCACCGTAGCCAGCCGAATGCCGGTCGTTTCCAGCGACTGGTTGCGCGACCCAGACCCACCAGCCGTCGTCGCGGTCGTGCTGCTCCTGTCCGCCGCTGGGCAAGGGCCGGCCCAGACATACCTGCACGAGGACCGCGGTCGTGACGGTGACGCCTTCAGCATCACCAGGCTCACTGGCGCAAGGCGCGGATACGCGAAGGTCCCGGCGGCGGCCGGGACGTTCGGCCCTGGCGCGCGGCGCGTCGCGGAGCACGGTGAAGGTATGCGGGGACAACGTGCGGCATCGCCAGGCGCCCGCGACACGGAGCAGCCGGCGATCGAGTGCAGGGGCCTGACGAAGGACTACGGCAACGGGCACGGCCTGTTCGACCTGGATCTGACCGTGCGACGAGGAGAGACGTTCGGGTTCATCGGCCCGAACGGGGCCGGCAAGACCACCACGATCCGGCTGCTGATGGACCTGATCCGCGCCGACCGGGGACACGCCAGCCTGCTCGCGATGGACGCCCGCCGGGACAGCTTGGCCATCAAACGCCGGGTCGGGTACCTGCCCGGCGAGCTGGTCCAGTTCCCCGGAGTGAGTGCCGGGTACGTGATCGGGCTGCTGGCCGGGCTGCGCGGCGGAGTCGACCCGGCCCGGATCGCCGAACTGGCGCGGCGGCTCGACCTGGACCTCGGCCGCCGATACGAGACGCTGTCCCACGGCAACAAGCAGAAGGTGGCGCTGGTCCAAGCGTTCATGCACCGCCCCGAGCTGATCATCCTGGACGAGCCGACACTCGGGCTGGACCCGCTGATCCAGCGCGAGTTCCGCCAGCTCGTCGGAGAGGCGGTCACCGGCGGGGCGACGGTGTTCCTGTCCTCGCACGTACTGTCCGAAGTGGAGCTGATCTGCGACCGCATCGCCCTGATCCGCGACGGCAGGCTGCACCGGGTCGGCTCGCTCAACGAGCTGCGGGCGCTGCGGGTACACCGGGTCGAGGCGAACTTCACCGGCCGGCTGGACCCGGCCGACCTCGCCCGGCTCCCCGGGGTCAGCGACACCACAGTGGACGATCACCACCTCGGCTGCGCGGTCCAGGGTTCGATCGCGCCGCTGCTGCCGGTACTGTCCGCCGCGAACGTGGTCGAGCTGGACAGTCACGAGCTGTCGCTGGAGGAGGTGTTCCTCGGTGAGTTCGATCAACCACCCGAGCCTGCCCAGCCGGCCGCTCGTCGGTGACACGCTCCGCGCACACCGGTGGGGTATCCCCGCCTGGATCGCCGGCGCCGCGGTCGCGATGGTGGCCATCGCGGCCGGCTTCGCCAGCGAGGTGTCCCGCTTCGCCGGCGGCGCGCAGGAGATGGCCGACAGCATGCGGCCCGGGGTGGAGGCGATGCGGCTGCTGCGCTGGCCGGCCGACCGGCTGGACACCCTCGGCGGCTACCTCACATACCACAACGTCACCCTGTTCACCCTCGGACTGACCCTGTACGCGGCGGTCCAGGGCGCCCACGCGGTCCGCGGTGCCGAGGCCAGCGGCGTACCGGCGCAGATCCTCGCCACCGGCCGGTCCCGCACCGGTGTGCTGCTCGACCGGGCCGCCGGGTTCGCGCTCACCCTCGCCCTCATCAGCATCGGCCTTGGCGCCGGGCTGGCGGCCGCGATGGCCGTCGGCGGCGAACCCGATGTGGGCGGGTCGTTCATGACCGGGTCCGCGGTCGGGCTCTGCGCCTTCAGCGGGTACGCCGTGGGCGTGCTCGTCTCCCAGCTCACTTCCTCGGCACGGGCCGGTACCGGCATCGCGGCGCTGCTGCTGACCGGGCTGTACCTGCTCACCAACGTGGCCGATCAGATCGGCCCGTTCGGGGTGCTGCGGTTCGCCTCGCCGTTCCACTACGCCAACGCCTCCCGGGCGCTGGTGCCCGGCCATGGCTTTGACGTCGTCGCCAGCCTCGGGCTCGCGGCAGCCGCGGTGGCGCTGCTCGGCGGCGCGGCGTGGGCGTACCGGGACCGTGACTACGGCGCCGGCCTGTGGACCAGGCCGGCCCGCACGAGCCGCCCGGTGCGGCGGGTCCAGCGGCCCGCGCTGCGCGCGGTCTGGTCGGCGACCCTGCTGCGGCAACGACTCGGGCTGCTCACCTGGTGCGCCGCCGCCGCGGCGTGGCTGGCGCTGATGGGCTGGCTGGAGCCGACCGTGGCCGACATGTGGAACGACTTCCAGTACACCCAACGGATCCTCGGCGCCGAACCGGGCAGGTCGGTCGCCGACCAGTACCTGGCCTTCGCCGGCCAGATGATCGTGCCGATCGTCGCCGCGTACGTGTTCACCCAGGCGGCCGGCTGGGTGAACGACCTCAAACAGGGCCGCGTCGAACTGCTCCTTGCCGGACCGGTCTCCTGGCCCCGGCTGGTCGGCCAACGGCTGCTGGCCACCCTCACCGGCGCCGCGGCGATCACCGTTGCCGCGATCGCCGGGCTGACCGCCGCCGCCGTCGTGGTCGGCGCCGGTACCAACCCGATCGGCCTGACCCGGCTCACCGCCATCACCCTGCTGTTCGTCGCCGCGCTGGCCGCCATCGCCGCGTTGGCCGTCGCCTGGCTGCGCAGCGGCGCCGCAGTCACCATGCTGGCCGCGTTCCTGGCCGCGTCGTACCTGCTGGTCTACCTGGTACCGCTGCTCGCCTGGCCGAACTGGGTACTGCGCGCCTCGGTGTTCGGCGCCTACGGCAACCCGTACCTGGAGGTCCCCGCCTGGACCGGCCTGGCCGTCCTGACCGGCCTGGCCCTGCTCGGCGGGTCCGGCGCGGCCGCGGTCGCCCAACGCTCGCCGAAAGTGGCCACCTGACATGGCCAGTGCGCGAACCGGTGGGCTGGCCGGCGGCCTGCCCTACCGGGCGTGCGGGCACGGGCCACCGGTCGTGGTCTTCCCCGGACTGACCGGCGACAACGCCCACGCCACCGGCCGGGACCGACCCGGTCCTCCACGGCACCCCAGTCGGACCCGGCGATGAAAGCCCAGACGTGAAGCAGTCCACAACACCTGTGACCCCGCCGAGCATGGGCACGGCTCGCGCTGGCCACCGCGTCGTAGATCAGCTCGCCCCGCACGATCCGCCCTTCCCGGATCTCCAGGATCTCCGCCGCAGTCAGGACCCCTCCCGTTCGGCGCGGCGGCTGGCCACCGCGTGTTGGCGGCCGCCGACTCCCGCGGCCGGAGGTGGGCCCGCCCGTGCCGGGCAATCTCGTACATCGTCACTGTTATTGGGTGTGGTCGGCGGTGTGCCACCAGACGACGGTGGCGGTCACGCTGGCGGCGGCGACCGCCACGACGAGGCTGTAACCGATCGGGCCAACGGTGGGGTGGTCGGTGCCGCCGATTTGGCTGTAGATCGCCGGAACCGACCAGGGGAACAGGTGGCCGTAGCCGAGCACGGCGATCACCTGGGCCAGGAACACGGTGAGGAACATGACGCCGATCGCGGCCAGGTAGCCGCGGCCGACGCTGGCGGCCAGGCCGAGCGTGGTGACCAGCAGGACCGCCAGCACCGCGGTGGCCATCAGGTGGGCCAAGGCCTCGGCGGCCACTGCGGTGGTCCAGCCTGGCAGGCGTAGCGCCGCGCCGACCGCCAGGCCGAGCAGGTAGGTCTGGGTCGTGAGTGCCAGGCACCAGATCGCGGTCACGGTGTACTTCGCCGCGACGATTGTCGTACGGGAGGTGGGCAGGGCGAGCAGGTCCTTGACGGTGTGGTCGCTGAACTCGCGGCCGAAGGTCCAGATCACGATCACCCCGAAGATCAGTGCGCCGCCGACGGCGATGGTCTGGGTGAGCAGCGCGAAGTAGCCTGGCCAGTCCGCGGCACCGCCGGCCAGTTGCGCCTTGGCGCCCAGCAGTCCCATCGCCCGGGCCCGGTCGGGGTCCTGCAGGATGAACATGAACAGCCCGCCCACGCCCGTGGCGACGGTGAACGCGAGCACGGTCAGCCACGGCAGCCGGGAACGGCGGGCCTTGAGCACCTCCGCCCAGATCGCTTCACCCATTGCCGCCGTCCAGCCCGCCGACGGTCCGCAGGAAGTACGTCTCCAGGTCCTCCCGTGCCACGGTCAGGTGGGTCGGTGGGCAGCCGGCCGCGACCAGCACGGTGGCCACCTCGTCCGGGGCGGCCACCGCCTGCTCGTCGGGCAGCGTGAGCCCGTCACCGTCGGCTGTGGGGTGGAAGCCGGCCCGGCGCAGCACGTCTGTGGCGGAGGCCAGGTCGCGGGTCGACACCCGAAGCGAAGGGCGGGCCCAACCGGCCAGGTCGTCGGTGTCGAGTTGGCGGACCAGCCGGCCGTTGTGGATGATGCCGATGCGGGTGGCCAGCCTGGCCACCTCGGCCAGCACGTGGCTGGACACAAACACGGTGGTGCCCGCCTCGGCCAGGCCGAGCAGCAGGTCGCGGATCTCCACCACGCCTGCCGGGTCCAGGCCGTTGGCCGGCTCGTCGAGGATCAGCAGTGGCGGCCGGTGCAGCAGTGCTTTGGCCAGCCCGAGCCGCTGGGCGTTGCCCAAGGACAGGGTGCGGGCCCGCCGGTGCGCGTATTCGCGGAGCCCCAACCGGTCGATGACCTCGTCCACCGGCGCGCTGTCGGGCAGGTGCCGCAGCCGGGCGACCAGGCGCAGGTTTTCCCGCACCGACAGTTCCGGGTACGCCGCTGGAGTCTCGACCAGGTAACCCACCCGCGCCCACACTGCCCGCTGCCTCGCGCTGACCGGCGTACCCCATAGCGACACCTGACCCTCGGTGGGGCGGACCATGCCCAACAGCATCCGGATCAGTGTGGTCTTGCCTGCCCCGTTGAGTCCCAACAGCGCGTAGATCTCCCCGGCCGCAACCGATACGTCGACTCGGTCGACCGCGACCACCGGGCCGTACCGCTTGGTCACCGAGGACACCTTGATCACCGTTCCCATCGCCCCGGTCGCGCCAAGCCGTGGTTTGCCGGCCGTGGATGTGGTCATCCCCGGCTCCACCGGCATCGGCCGAAGGTGTCGGACGATGGGCAGGCCCGCGGGTCAGGCGATACGCCCGTCGCGCGGGCCGGCCGGTGAACCAGTCCCGACAACGACACCTCCACCAACGAAACACCCAGCCCCGCCGGCACCGGCGGACTTCCGCACGACCTGACCGCGGGGCCGACCAGCCTTCCCGGCGCGCGCCGATGACAGCTGCCGCCGATCCTAGACAGCCCGTCCGAACCCCGCCTACGATCGTGGCCGCGAACCAGACCCCAAGGTTGCCGACGCCGACGCACATGCCGCCGCCGGCGGCTGCGCGAGCTCACCGGCTGGGAGACCATCAACCCATGACCAGCACTGGCGGAAAGCGCAGCGTCCTGTTCGTCTGAGTCCACAACGCCGGCCGCTCCCAGATCGCCGCGGGCTTCCTGCGCCACCTCGCCGGTGACGCCGTCGAAGTCCGCTCCGCCGGCTCCGCGCCCGCCGACCAGATCAACCCCGTAAGCACGCCGAGCGGGTGATCTGGAACGCGGCGCCGGAGAGCAGGAGTGGCACGGCGGCCGGTGCCGGTTCGGTGAGCGTCGCCGGGTTCCGGAAGCCCGCACGTCGAGGTTAGGGTTCGATTGCGATGAGTACGCTGGCCGCCGGCGCCTGGTCGGTTGCCCCGTTGTCCCCGAGCGCCCAGCTCAAGGTGGCCGGCCCGCTGAACGTGGTGAACGACGGGATGGGCAGCCGCATCGCGAACCGGATGCTGCCGTGTGCG
>JAEHDK010000362.1 GCA_016880465.1 Micromonosporaceae bacterium | reverse complement strand
CGCCAGCGCCCGGCGTAGGTCGTCGTCGGTGGCCTCCTCGGTACGCCGGACCTGCACCCCGAGGACGGCTCGCTGGCTGGCGAGCAGCCGGCCCTCGCTGAGCTGCCGGTACGAGGTGGCGGGCGCCCCGCCGCCGGCACGGAGTGCGGGTGCCGGCGCGCCGGTGACGACGAGGTGCAGGCGTACCGCGGGTGCGCCGGCCGTTGTCGACGGCAACAGCGTATGCAGTGGCGGCAGCGGCCGTGCCGCGTCGACCAGCAGCTCGGCCGGGTCGCCGAGCTCCAGCAGCGCGGTCCGGCCATGGGCGTCCTCGACGATGCCGGCCGGTACGCCGTCGCACTCCTGCGTGCGCAGCCGGGCGCCGGGGCACAGCCAGCCGAACAGCGCCGCCGGGTCCGCGCCCGCGTCGATCGTCCGGCGCCGGCCCAGGTACCGCCCGGCCAGACCCAGCCACTGGTAGAGCCAGCGGCGGCGCAGCCGTACCCAGGACGCGGTCAGGGCGGCGGCGGAGATGAGGGTGGCCGCGGCGACCGCGATGGCACCGCGCCCCCAGGCGAGCAGCCAGAGCGCCACGGCGGCCTCGGTGACCACAACCTGTCCACTGTGGATCCCGCCGGGCCGCGCCGGTTGGCGGGCACGCCGCGGCCCGGGTGCGGCGGCCGGCTCTACCACGCTCAGGCTCACGGGCTCGTATGGTATGTGCCGGACGCGGCCCGTGGGGAGGCGCGGCCCGTGGGGAGGGTGTCATGCCGACTCGGCAGGATCAGCTGCACTCGTACCAGTTCATGATCCAGCGCGTGGTCGCGGCTCTCGTCATGCGGGAGACGGACCCGCCGCAGTCGCCGTTCCGGCGCCTGGCCGGGGCGACGATCGCCGGCTTCCTGGTGTCCGCGCTGGTCCTCGCGGGTGTGGCGGTGTTCGGGGTGATCTCGCCGGGCGGTGGTACGGGGTGGCGCGACGGCAACGCGGTCATCGTCGAGCGGCAGTCCGGCGCCCGGTTCGTGTACCGCGACGGCAAGCTGCACCCGGTCACCAACTTCACGTCGGCGCTGTTGATCCTGGGTTCGGCGCGGCCGGCGGTGGTGCACGTGTCGCGCAGCTCGATCGTCGACGTGCCGCGCGGTACCACGCTGGGCATCCCCGGGGCGCCGGACTCGCTGCCGGCCGCGGGCGACCTGGTGGGTGCGCCGTGGACGCTGTGCTCGGCCGGGGCGGACGACGGGCGGGGCGGCACCCGTACCGAGTCGGTGCTGTTCGTCGGGCCGCCGCGGGGCGCCGACCCGGGTGGCACCGGGCGGCCGCTCGGCGCGGCCGGGCTGCTGGCCAAGGACCCGGACGGCACCGTCTACCTGCTCTGGCACAGCCGGCGGTACCTGGTCCGGGAGCCCGCCGTGATCCTGCCCGCACTCGGCTGGGGCGCCCAGCCGCCACTGGCCGCCGCGCCCGCGCTGCTGAACGCGCTCACCGCGGGCGTGGACCTGGCCCGGATCGCGGTACCGGACCGCGGCAAGAAGTCGGTACGGGTACCGAACGCGCGCAACGGCGAGGTCTTCGTGGTGGAGAACCAGGGCGGCGGGCGGCAGTACGTGGTCGCCACCCGGGACGGGCTGGCGTCGGTCACCCAGGTACAGGCGGATGTGCTGATCGGCGACCCGCTCACCGCGGAGCTCGGCCAGACTGGCGCGAAACCGCTCGGCCAGGGCGAGTACGCGCTGATCCCGAAGGTCGGGGAGCTCGTGCCGGGCGGTGACCTCGCACCGCCGGCGGCCACGCCGGAGCTGGTACGGCCGGCCTCGGGTACCGGGCTGTGCGCGGTCGTCCGGGACGCGGCCGGGCCGGCCGAGGTGCGTACCGACGTCGCGGTACCCGAGGCGGCGGACGCCGTGCGTACCGGATCCCGCACGGGCACGGGCACCGTCCTCGTCGACCGCGTGATGGTGCCGCCCGGTCGCGGCGCGGTGGTCGAGGCGCTCGCGTCACCAGCGGCGCCCAGTGGCGCGCTCAGCGTGGTCACCGATCTCGGCATGCGGCACGAGGTGGCCGGCGCTGAAGTGCTCACCATGCTCGGCTTCCAGAACGTCCAGCCGCTCCGGCTCCCGGCCAGCCTGGTCGCGCTCCTGCCGGCGGGCCGGGCGCTGGATCCGGCCGCGGCGCGCTCCCCCGCAATCTGATGGTTTGCCGGAAGTTTTCCACAGGTCGATGGGGCGGGATGGCGCCAGCCGGTGGTGACCGCTAGCGTCGGCCGGGTCAACGTGCCATTCGGCATTCTGGATGGGCATTCGCCGGCTGAGCAATGTCTCCAGTGGACGGTGGTACTCCGGAAGCGAGTCAAGGGAGCGGGGTGACGGACGCGGTGTCCACAACGCAGGCGCAAGCCGACGTGATGGAACGGACGGCCGCCAAGTTCGAGCAGGTCAACGATGCACTGGAAGCGATGCTCAAGCGGCTCATGGGTGAGCTGGACCAGCTGCGGTCGCAGTGGCAGGGCGCTGGCGGGCGCAGCTTCGACGAGACCCGGCAGGAGTGGGCGAACGACCAGTCCCGGATGCACAAGGCACTGACCGAGACGGCGACCGCGATCCGGACGGCCGGGAAGGACTACACCGCGTCGGATGCCGGCGCGGCCGACCGGGTGCGGAACACCCGCGGCACCATCGCGCTGCCGCTGTGACGGGGAGGCTGTGAACTGATGAGCGACATGCTGGTAGTCAACTTCGCCGGGCTGCAGACGGCGAGCAGCAATATCGAGATCGCGATCAAGACGCTCAATGAGCAGCTGAGCCAGCTGGAACGCGACGCCGCCCCGCTGGTCGCGACGTGGGACGGCGACGCGAAGGTCGCCTACGAGGGCCGGCAGCGGCAGTGGCGGTCCGCCGCGACCGAGCTGTCCGCCATGCTCGGCGACATCAAGCGGGCGCTCGACGAGTCGGCCGCCGAGTACCAGCGCACCGAGAACCGCAACCGCCAGCTCTTCGAGTAGGACGCCTGGATGTGCCCGGGCGTGCGGCACACGCCCGGGCTAGCAGATCGGGCGTCGGGCGAAGTCAGGAGCCGGCGCGCCACCGGCGGCGGGCACCCCGCGGGAGCACGACAGCGACGACGAGGACGAGTACCGCGGCCGCCCCACCGCCGCCCGCCAGGCGCAGCGCGAGGCGGCGGCGTTCGGCATCGTGGGCCGCCGCCGCCAGTGTCGCCGGGTCGGCCGTGGTCTCCGGTAGAGGTGCCGCCCGCTCGGGTGCGCCGGACGCGAGCCGCTCGGTGACCGCGCGGTAGGGGTCGAGCACGCCGTATCCGTACTCGGCACTCCACGCGCCGCCCGGGGCCGGATCCGCGGTCGCGAGGATCCGGGCGACGACCGCCTCGGCCGGCTGGTCCGGTCGGTACTGGCGGATCAGCGCCGCGGTCGCGGACACGAACGGGGCTGCGAAGCTCGTCCCGTCGTACCTGCCGTGGCCCCGTACGCGTGCCGCGGCCGTCACCTCCGACCCGGGCGCCACGATGTCCACATAGGACCCGACCTGGGAGCTGGGTACCCGTATCCCGGTCGGCCCGATCGCGCCCACGCCGAGCACTCCGTCGTAGGCCGCCGGGTACGGGACCGGGTCACCCTGGTCGTGCTGGTTCCCGACCGCGGCGACGACCACGACGCCGGCACCGATCGCTTCCTGGACGGCCGAGCGCACCGCGGGGTCGTCCTGGTAGAGCACGACCGACAGGTTGAGTACGGCGGCGCCGCGGGACACCGCGTACCGGATCGCCCGGGCCAGCTCGCTGGGCGGGACCCGCCGGCCACTCGTGCCGTCCTGGAGGACCTGAGCCTCGGTGAGGCGTACGGGGAGGATCGTCACGCCGGGCGCGAGGCCGTGAAAGCCCACGCCGTCCGCCGGGTTGGCCGCGATGATGCTCGCCACCGCGGTGCCGTGGGACACGCAGTCGATCGTGCCGTCGCCGGTGTCGAGGAGATCGGTTCCGGCCACGATCCGGCCGGCCAGCTGCGGGTGCTTGGCGTCCACGCCGGAGTCGATCACCGCAACCGTGATCCCCCGGCCGTCGGCGAGCGGAGTCAGCCGGTGCGGGGCGTACCGCTCCTGGGCCCAGGGCACCGGGGCGATGGGCAATCGGACCGCCGCGGCCGCGCGCGGCGACCCGAGGCGATCCAGGAAGGCTGAGCCGCATGGACCGCCAATACGCACCGCTGCCGATCCGCGAGCTCGGTGCCGGCGCGGGCTTTCGCCGGCCGACGCAGTCGGTGCCGGCGCGCGTCACGCTCGAGTCGCCGGCGCTGCACGCGATGACCGATCTCGCGCGCGTCAGCCCGGCCACCATCCGGCCGCAGGCGCCGCT
>JAEHDK010000009.1 GCA_016880465.1 Micromonosporaceae bacterium | reverse complement strand
GGCGGCCGCGGCGATCGTCACCGCGGCGGACCGGTCCAGGCCGAACCACACCTCGGCCACCCACCACACCAGGCCCAGCGTGCCGGCTCCGACGGACACGGCGATGAACCAGCGCAGGCCTCGCCCATTCACCTGGCCTCCCACGTACCGAGCTGCTGTCGACCTCGGGCCCACTACATCACCGCACTTCCATACCTCGAAGTCGACAACTTCGCCGGGGAGGCGATCACGGTGCGGAGCGGACGCCGAACTCGGTTCGGATCGAGACGAGCAGGCGCTCCACGGAAGCGAGCACGTGGGGCGGCAGCGTCCTCCGCATCCAGCGCCCATCTATGACCACGATGTTGGTGTCGCCGCCCATCTCGACCAGTTCCCATGTTCGGCGTCTACGGGTGTCTGCGCCCAATACGCGCCCAAGTTTGGCGCGGCCGTTGGCCAGCCCACGGTCAATGCCCCAAAGCTGCTTCGACCTGCTGACGGAGGACCTGGGTGCCACGGTCGAGGCACTTCGCGTTGATCCGCAGCAGGATCTCCGCCGACTGGCCCGCCCACTCGGCGACGTCGGTCGGCGGTACGCCGCCGTTGAGCCACGTGGACACAGCCGCGTGCCGCACGTCATAGGGAGTACGGGCCAGCGGCGACACCACGACCTCGGGCGTGAAGACCGCCTCGCGTGCCCGCTTCCACGCCCGCACGATGGTCAGCTTCCGCAGCTCCGCGCCGTTGCGCTCACCCACGAACAGCCGGCCGCCTCGGCCTTAGCCGAACTGTTCCACGTGCCTGGTGGTCAGCTCATTCTCGACATTCCCCGCGACACCGTCGCCTACCTCGCCAGCGTGCTGCAGCAACGCCGCAAGGTGCTGGGTGTGCCCGGGCTAGATGGCGGCGTTGAGCGTCGGCAAGCAGGCCATCCTGGTGTTGCGCTGGTTCCTGGGAACACTCGCCTGCGCCAGGTGCATCGCGACAACGGCATCGGCAAGTCCACCGCCTAGAGGTACCTGCATGAGGGCATCGATGTGCTGGCTTCCCAAGCCCCCTGACCTGCACACCGCATTGGAGACGCTGCCCGGCGATGGGTCGGGACGAGTAGTCCAGGACGTCGCTGCATCATCCGTTCGCGGCGAGCTTTTCAGCCGGCTCGGCGCGGATCCTCCGGATTCGCGATCGCGACCTCCCGAACGTCCACTAAGGACGCTCGCGCTCGCTCGGCGACGGCGACGAACCGCTGGGCGAGCGCGACCGCGCCCATGCGGGTCGCCTCGTCCTGCCCCTCGCGCAGGGTGGTGATGCCCGCCTCGATCGCGCCGCGCCGCAGCTGCAGCCGACCGATATGGTACCGGCAGGTGATCTGCCATAGCTTCACGGCGGCGAGGCCGGGCAGGGCCTCCTGAAGCGCCCCGAGCGCGAGGTCCTCCCGGCCGGCGGCGGCGAGGTATGCGCCGTGGCCCGTGGTGGCGTAGCTGCGGTAGAGCGGCATGTCGATCTGGTCCGCCAGCCGCCGGGCGGTGTGCGCGTGCGGTCGGGCACGGTCCGGTTCGCCCTGCTCGCTGTGGCAGATCGCCAGCTCGGTGGAGAGGCAAAGGTCACCGATGGGTTCGCCAGCCCGGCGGACCAGCTGGAGCGCCTCCTCGAGCAGGGGGATGGCCAGGTCGTGGTCGCCGGCCTCGGCGTGTGCCTGGCCCAGCTGCCGCAGGCCGCGGGCCAGCGGCACGACGGCCTCGGCGCGCCGCAGGAGTTCGATGCCACGGGCGAACGCGGCCGTCGCCAGGTCGGTGGCGCCGCGCGTGGCGTGCAGCTCGCCCAGGGCGGTCAGCTTGGTGCCCGCCGACGCGTCGTCGCCGGCCCGCTCGTACAACTCGATCGCCCGTGGCAGCACCACCGCCTGCTGGCCGAGCTCGCCCCGGCCGGCGTGGACCTGGGCCAGCACGCCCAGGATCTCGGCGGTCAGCCAGTCGTCGGCCAGCCCCTGCGCGACGGTCAGCGCGCTCGACGCCTGGTCCATGGCGCGCTCGAGGTCGTCGACCAGCAGGTACGCCCCGCCGAGGCTGAGCCGCATACATGCGATGCCACGAGGGTCGTCCACCCGGACGGCGGCGGCCAGGCCCCGCTCGCTGATGTCTATGACATCGCTCAGCCGCGCGACCCGGCGCAGGTACGCCTCGAGGTTCCAGCACAGCTGCCAGTGGTACTCGTCCAGGCCATAGGCGGCGCAGAGATCCAGTACGTGCCGCAGGTTGACCAGCTCGACGCCGAACCACGCCATCGGATCGGCGACGTGGCTGCCGACCGAAGGCCGGTAGCGGAATGTGGACCGGTTCACCGTGAAGGTCGCCCGGTTGAGTACCAGGCCGGCGTCGGCCTGGTCGGTCATCGCCGCCCACGCGTCGGCACACCGCAGCGCCAGCTCCTCCTCGGATCCGCTGTCCCGTTTGACTGTGCGGGCGAACGCTCGTACCAGATCGTGCAGCCGGTACCGTTCCGTGCCGGCGGGATCGAGCCCAGCCCTCTCGACCAGCCCCGAGTCGAGCAGCCGTGCCAGCTCGGCAGTCGCACGATCGGTGTTGGCGTCGAGGATCGGCTCGGCCACCCAGGCCGGGAAGGTGCCGTCCGTGGTCGCGGCCAGTCCACACAGGAGATCCCGCTGGGCTGGCTTAAGCTGCCGGTAACTCGACATGATGCTGACACCGACGCTGCGCTCCTCGCTGCTGAGGTTGGCGAGCCGGTCGGCGTCGTCGCGCAGCTCACCAGCTAGCTCGTCGAGCGTCGTACCCGTCGTCAGGCACCGGATGGCGGCCAACCGCACGGCGAGCGGCAGCATCCCGCACAGCCGCGCGACCGTCGCGCCGCCCGGCCCGTCGGCGGCGTCGCCGAGTACCCGCCGCAACAGCTCGACGGACTCGTCAATGGTCAGCGGCGCGACGGTGATGAAGCGAGCCCCGTCGAGGTCGGCCAGCAGCGGCCTGCTGGTTACTATCGTCAGGCTGTCGATCGGCGCCAGCAGCGGTTGTACCTGAGCCGCGCTAGACGCGTTGTCCAGCAGTACCAGTCGGGGACTGGCCGAGAGCAGCTCGCGGTAGCGGGCGCTGGCCTGTTCCAGGTCGTCTGGCACATTGGACCCGGTCACGCCGAGCTGGCCTAGGAAGGCGTGCACGATATCGCGGGTCGACCGGGGCTCCTCGTGGCCGCGAAGGTCCGCGTGGAGCTGCCCGGCGGGAAAGGCGGCGTACAGGTCGCGCGCGGCGCTCAGGGCGAGCGAGGTCTTGCCGACGCCCGCGAGCCCGTTCACCGCGATGACGTTCGATTGGCGCTGGGCCAGCCGCGCGCGCACCGTGCGGCCGATGAGATCGAGCTCCTGTCGCCGCCCGACGAAGTCGGCCAGCGGGTTCGGCAGCCGCCACGAGGCCGCGGTCAGGGTGATGGCCGGCGTCGTCGTATCGACCGGCGCGTTGCCGCGCAGCATCGCCGAGTGCAGCGCCTGAAGGGCCGGACCGGGCGGCACGCCGAGCAGCTCGGCGCTGCGCCTGCTGGCCCGCCGGTATGCGGCGAACGCCTCGCTCCGCCAGGCGAGTTCGGGAACTCCGGCATCGCTGGCCCCCATTGCGACGGCAACGATGCTGGGAAGCTCCACGTCGAGCCAGGCCAGCGCCGCTGCTTCGTCCCGGAATCCGCCGGTGCCCTCGGCCAGCATCAGCGGCGCAACGTTGGGGAACGCACGACGGCTCGCCGCGACTGCACCCGACGCGAGGTGGGTGAACAGGCGCCGGACCGCATCGGTGCGGGCCGCGGCCGTCTCCTCCGCAGACGCCCGCTCGGCGGCGTAGTCACGCACCAGGTCGTGCAGACCGAACCGGTCCGGCTCACGCCGCTCGGCCAGGTGCGCCATCACGAGCAGATCGAGCAGTTTTGCCGTGCTGCCTGCGTCGTCATCGATGAGCGCGGCGGCGGACTCGGTCGAGATGTCCGGGACCGGCAGCAACCCCATCAGCCGCAGCAGCCGGGCGGCCGCGGGCTCCAGCCGGCGGTAGGACTGGGCGAGTGCCGTACGGACCGTGGCGGACTCGTCTCCCGCCACCGCAAGCGCATTCAGGGGTCGGCCCATACGAAGGTCCGCGACATAGTCGGCGAGGGCGACGTCGGCCTCCTCCTTCAGTTGGGTGGCGGCGATCCGCAGGGCCATGGGCAGCCGCCCGCACACCGTCGCGAGGTCCACAATGGCCGACTCATCCGCGGCCCGGGCATCGCCGACCAGCTGGCGCAGGAGCTCGACCGCCTCGTCGAGCGAGAGCATGCTCAGCTTCATTGGCCGGGCACCGTCGAGCGCCGTGAGGCCGGTGAGGCGGTCCCGGCTGGTGACGACGACGGCTGAACGTGGACCGGGCGGCAGGAGTGGACGCACCTGGTCCGCGCTCGCGGCGTCGTCGAGGACGACGAGGATCGTTCTGTCCGCGAGCAGCGAGCGGTAGCGGGCGACCGCCGCGTCTTCCTCGCCGGGGATCTGGTCCGGCGCGACGCCCAGTCCAACGAGGAGGGTTGTCAATGCCTCGGCGGCACGCACTGGCCCGCCCGGACCGTAGCCGCGAAGATTGACGAAGAGCTGACCGCCAGGAAAGTCGTGGCTGCTTCGGTGCGCCCAATGCACCGCGAGCGCGGTTTTTCCTACACCCGGTGGCCCGGCGATGATGCATAGGGGAACTGTCGGCACATCTTGCATCACGGCGTCGAGTGTCTCGAGCTCGTGGTCGCGGCCGACGAAGTTGGGGACGGCACGGGGCAGCATCCGGACTGGCTCCGCCCCCTGGGATTCCGGCTTGGCCGGGGGTTCCGGCTCGGCCGGCGATGCCGGCCGAGTAACGACGGCGGCCGGGGTAGCCTCCTCGACCGGCCGGGAGAGAGTGAGGGCGGCGTCGTCACGCAGAATCTGGTCACGGAGATGGACGAGTTCGTGTCCGGGGTCGATGCCCAACTCGGAGCGGAGCAAGTGGGTCGTTCGCACGAACGTGTCGAGGGCCTCGCGGCGCCGTCCGGCGCGGTACAGCGCGAGCATCAGTTGGCATGCCGCGTGTTCCCGCCATGGATGCGCGGTGCCGAGATCGAGGAGTTCGCCGATGATCTCGTGATGCCGGCCGCACCGAAGGTTGAGGTCGACCAGAAGCTCCTGGGCCGTCAGCCGGGTCTCGTCGAGGCGGCTTGCAGCGGCCCGCATCCGCGGCGTGTCCAGGCCATGCAGCGAGGGACCGCGCCACAGCCTCAGCGCGGAGGCCAGGGTCTGCGCCGCCGGCGCCAGCTCGGCCGCGGCCATCAGACGTCGCGCATCCCGCAGCTGGCTGTCGAACTGCTGGATGTCCAGCTGGTTAGGCTCGACCCGGATGACGTAGCTCGAGCCCACCGTCTCGATAGTGTCGTCGCCGCCGGACTCTCGCAGCGCGCGGCGCAACGCCGAAACGCGGTTCTGGGTCTGGAACCGCGCCGTATCGGGCGCATCGTTGCCCCATGCCATCTCCACGATCGCGTCGAGCGGAACGACGCGATCGGCCTCCAGCAACAAGGCGGCCAGTATGGAACGGGCGCGTGGTCCGCCGAGCGGCACCCTACGGCCGCCAATCCTCGCCTCCACCGGCCCGAGGAGGCCGAACCAAGATGTGGCACCCACCTTGTGGTCCCCCGAACTCCGAGCCGCCACGCTGCGATCGAAGCCGCACCTGATCAGCAGTCGACGCGGACACTTGACCGTCAGGATAGGGCATGACAGCCATGACTGGTGATAGGTGAATATCCGACGCCTCTGCTGGTAAAGCATCAAACTCGGTCATTCGGTACGGCGCTCGTCGTCCGGGGTGGTTGTCCTATGTGGTGGCGTTGCGAGACGGCGGTGTGCGGGACAACTCGACGATGGGCACAAACTTGTGGGTGCGCTGAGGAAGGGTGCCTTCAAAGTTGTCGAGTATCAGTGAGCCGGAGATTTGCCCCGACGAGCAACTCGGTGGCCGTCACCGTGTATTCGTCCCACGATTCGCCCAGGACGTTTACCGCGACCGGCCACCGGGCCGGCTCCTCCCAGGGCGAGCAGCGCCAGAAGAAGTACAAAGCGAATTTGCTAACCCCCATGCGATGATCGGGTCCCGACCGCGGATCGACTGCGGTGGTTCGACCCACCGTCCTCGTCGCCGGCTCCCGTGACGCCCCGCAGCCCGGACACACGGTTCTGTGCCTGGAACCGTGCCGAGTCGGGTGCCTCGTCTCCCCAGGCCGTGGCCACAATGGACGCGAGCGGAACGACCCCGTTGGGCTCCAGCAATAGGGGCCGCCACGGCCGCCCCGGGTCGAAGCACCGCCGAGCGGCACCTCACGACCGTCGAACCTTCCTCCACCGGGCCGCAACACGCCGAACGTCAACGCTGATTCGCTCGCAGGCGTCGCGACCGCGGTCGAACCCATCCGTGCCCCCGTATCGCAGGCCGCGGACGCCGACCATCGCCCGGATGATCAACGGCGTCGGCGGACAATACCTGGCGTCAGGGAGTTCATGCTGGCTTTCCCAGGCAGACCCGCGCCGTTAGGTCAGCAAGTCCTCCGATCTTGACCAACGAGCGGTCACACGCCGTACAGCTGGCCATCGGGGAACAGCTGCGCCGACCGGTGGCCCGCAGCCACCGCCAGGGCCGACTTGCCGACACCGCCCGGACCATGGATGGCGACCACCGCCGGTCCGGCGTCGTTGCACTGCCCGAGCGACTCAAGGATCGCCGACAACGCCGCCCCGCGGCCGACCAGGCGAGTCACCGTCGGCGGCAGCTGCCTGGGAACCACAGAGTGCCCAGGGCCCGCGTCACCGGTGGGCGCCGCTGCGGTGCGGGGACGCGCGGGCGCGACCGCATCGACCACCTCGCGGCCGCCCTCGTCCGCGGAGGACGGATCGGCCAGGAGGTCGGGGTCGTCCCGCAGGATCCGGTCATGCAGCCGCACCAGCTCGGCGCCCGGATCGATGCCCAGCTCCGAGGTGAGGGTGTGATGTGTTCGCTCGTACGCTTGGAGCGCGTCGCGGCGGCGTCCGGCCCGGTAGAGCGCGAGCGTTAGCATGCCGGCCGCACCCTCCCGCCATCGGTGCGCCGTCACGTGTTCGAGCAGCTCGCCGATGACCTCGTGGTCTCGGCCGCGGCGCAGGTCGAACTCGGCCAGCTGCTCCCGGGCGGCGGGCCTAGACTCGTCGAGGCGCCCGGCGGCGGCCAGCAGCCGGGGCGTCTCCAGCCCGTGCAACGCCGGCCCGCGCCAGAGCCGCAGCGCGGCGGCGAGTGTCTGACCGGCCAACGTCAGGTCAGCTTCCCCGATCGACCGCCGGGCCTCCTCGACCTGGGCATCGAAGAGCAGCGCGTCCAGCTGGCTCGGCTCGACCCGGATGGCGTAACCGGCGCCCGAGGTCTCGATGACGTCCTCGCCGCCCGCCTCCCGCAACGCCCGGCGTAGCGCGGACATGCGGTTCTGCGCCTGGAACCGCGCCGAGTCGGGCGCCTCGTCCCCCAGGCCGTGGCCACAATGGACACGAGCGGGACGACCCGGTTGGGCTCCATCAGCAGGGCCGCAAAGACGGCGCGAGCCCGGGACCGCCGAGCGGAACCTCCCGGCCGTCGACCCTCGCCTCCACCGGCCCAAGGAGGCCGCATGCCAACGCCCTGTCGTCGGCATGCGTCGAACCCATCCGTGCCCCTGTATCGCAGGCCACGCACGTTGACCATCACGAGGATGATCAACGGCCCTGGCGCGCCCTATACCTGGGCGTCAGGGTAGGGCATACAGATGTCGTAGCGGTGTGATCTTGCCATCCAAGATCTCCACTTCGCTATTGGTGACTTAGCTCTCACACTTTGAGGGCTATTGATCCGTGGACCGGATCGCGGTCTGGGATGGCCTAGCTGGTTGTGTCGGAGCTCCGGGTGCCCGCGTTGACGCATGAGCTGAAGCCGCGCATGACGGCGGCAAAGAGTCGATCGGATACTTCCTCGTACGTACGTTGCGTGGGTCGGTCGGCGAAAGCAATGTCGTTCCAAGTACCCATCCCGCCGAAGACGTGCGCTCCAGTTGCCATCGCGAGTAGGCGCTGCCGTTCGAGGCTGAGACCGCCGGATGGCGCCATGTCCGGATAGAACGGAGGCTGCGGCTGCTCGGCTTCGTTGAGGTCACGCGCCTGCGCGAGCACGGTGTCCCATGGTTGCATGGCGTGCTCACGTGCAAATTCGATGGCGATAGTGATTGCCTCGATCAGCACCCGTCGCGTGGCGTCCAGCACGGGTCGCCGTCTCGGCATCGGCGCCGGCGACTCGCGGTAAGTGACGTACCAGGGCCGGGGATTAGGCGGCGGTGTCGCCAGAGGATGGTGGTGTCGGGTTCGCCACTCCGCTCGCCACAGCCGGGCACCTTCGGCGGTCAGGATCCAGAGGCCGACATCTGGGTCGTCGTCAACGAACGCCGCTCTTTGGCGCCCACGTGTCGGGCCGCCTTCGGGCACGTCCTCATCGCCGAGAGTAGAAAGGTTGATCTCCGTCGCGCCCGCGGTGGCGAGCCATTCCAGCCATTCACCTACGGCATCAACGCGGTCGCCGGTCAGGTCCTCAAAATATACCTGCGATACGTACTGAAACGTCGAGTTGCTCGTCTCCAGTGTCGGCCGCGCGCCGCGGCTGGTCAGCCATGCCGAACCGTGCAACGCCACGGCGATGTACTGCGCGAGGATGCCATCCATGCTCGCTCCCAAGGTGCGTTGCCCCAGTCGACGTTCCTCGTCGGAGTGCTGTTTCAACGTTACCGCACAACCCTGATCTGGCCGCGACTCAGCAGCTGAGCGATCGACTCCGGTAGCTTGAACTGAAAGCCTCCTCCGGGCTGGCCAGCCCATGGACGCACAAGGCCAAATTCCGCCTCGAACGGGTGGACGACCTCATAGGTAGTTAGCCTCCTCCGAGCCGTCGATGAGGGCATTGCTCTCATCTCGAATAGAGTGCCTTCAGGCGAGGCGAAGTTTCCGGTGTCCGCCATAGGATCGTTGTGACCGTAACGATCGAATCTGTATCCACTAGGTAGCTCGACCCGAGATGTAGGTCCTTCGAATCCGTTGTTCGATGGTAACCTGTAGTTATTGTCGCGAGGGCAGCGTGTGCCACCCGTGTTGTGTACCAGTACCGGTGTGGTGCCCGCGATCACATAGTACGTATGGGTGACGTCGACGGTGAGGTTGTACATCGTCTTGCGGCCGGTGAAGGTGTGGACCGAAAGCACCGTGATGGTCCGGCCGGTGCCGGTATAGAGGTGGTCGCCGATCGTGAGCTGACCAGCGTCGGTCCACTCATCCGTGCCGGCGTTGTAGAAGGGGTGCTCGGCCGTGGTGTGCAGGATCGAACGCTGGCCGTTGCCGTCTATGAGGGTGAGGTCGGTCAGCTCGGTGTCGGTGTTGCGATGCAGCGCGGTGACGGCACGATCGGTCGTCCGATCGATAGCCGGATCGGTCGCTTCGACCTCATCCCCGACCTGCACATCCTTGATGGCGCGTTGCGTGCCATCGGCCATGAGCACCGGGGTGTCCGGGTCGAAGCTGTTGAGGCAGCTCAGGGCGCCTGGCCGACCCTTTGGCAGCCGGGCAGCCCGAGCGCCTGCGCCGGCAGCTGGTCCTTCTCCGAAGCCGATCGGCACATAGGGCATGTGCATGAGGAAAAGCTCGAGTCCTACGCCTACGCCGCAGTCGTCTACGCCGCAGATGTGCTGCAGCATCTGGATGATGTCGTCCTCGCTGTAGAGGCCGGTCTCGACGTCCCAGCCGGTTGGCCACCACAGTCGTTTTGATCGGTCAGCGAGCAGATCGGACATGTGTCGGACGGCATATTCGAAGTCCATGCCGTCGGGCATGAGCACGCCGTTGATGTAGTTCTCGCCGTTGACCGGATCGTGGACGGCGATCACGTGCTCAGCCGGATAGGTCACCACGGGGTCCATTGGGTCGACCGCGTCGGTGTGCCGGGAGACCTGATCCTCGGTGCGGGAGTTGATGCCGCAGCCGACGCTCATCACGCTGCACTGGCCGGCCTCGGCGTCATGCTCCAACCCGGACGGGTCGCTGAAGGTGATCGGGTTGTTGTTGGCGTACGTGTAACCGTTCCACTGCTGCGGGTCAGCGAGATTCTGAAGAGGGTCGACGCTGATGAAGCGGCCGATCGCCGGGTCGTACTCGCGCGCGCCGAGGTGGGTCAGCCCCGAGTTGTCCAGGGTGCCGCCGACGAACCCCCTGCTGTTGGGCCAGGTCGGGCTCGTACCGCGAGGTGCGCCATAGGGCAGTTGGCGCCGTACGGTTGCCGCCTGCGTCGCCTGATCGATGGAGACCGACGCGGTGCCCTGGTGGTCGCCTGTCAGCCAGACCAGGCCGGCCGCGGTGCGGGAGGCGAACGTCTGGCCCGCGTGGGCGTAGTAGCGCGTGGCCGCCACGGCTCCGGTGGCACTGGTGTAGCGGATCTCCTCACCGGGCACGTACAGCGTCTTGCCGGTGGGGTCGCGGCGGATCAGCCGGTTGCCGTCCGCGTCGTACAGATAGGACGTGCTTCCCGTCGAGTCGGCGGACGTGGCGAGCTTGCCCTCGGCGTCCCACGTCATTGTCTGGCTTGCGGTGCCGGTGCCGCACGAGTTGGCCGCCGGTCCCGCCGGACGGCAGGTCGTATTGCCGGACGGGTCGTAGGCGTACTCGCCGGGTAGGGCACCGGTCGTGGTGGACACCGCGTGTGGCCGGGCTCCTCCCGCGGCCGGGTAGGTGTAGGTAGTCGTGCTGTTGCCGCCGGACGTGTGCACGGTCTGGGTCCGCCGGTTGCCGACGACGTCGAACGTCCACGAGCGCCAGTACGGGGCCGGCCCACCCAGTGCGGGCACGCTACGGGCGGCCAAACAGTCACCGGACGTGGGCGTCCACGCCTCCGCAAGCCGGCGCAGGTGGTCGTAGCCAAAGCACTGCGTGTCGTCGACCGGGTCGGCGGCCACATCGGTGATCTTGGTGACGTTGCCGGCCAGGTCGAAGCCGTACCGCAGATCGACCACAGTGGACGGCGTGACGCTGTCACGGTCGGCACGCACGCCGGTCAGCCGGCCGGTCTCCAGTTCGCGGGTCACGGTCTGATAGACACGCCCGCCGGCCACGTCGTCGGTGTCGAGCGTAACCTGGTCGACCTGGCCGAGGGCGTTGTATGCCGTGCCGGCGACTAGCAGGAGATTGGTGCTGGGAGCAAGCAGGGTGCTCTGGGTGGTGGGCAGCCCGAGACCGTTGTATCCATAGGAGACGGTCTCTGCCGGCAGATCGCTGCCGGTGCTCGGGAACGATGACGACAGCAGCACGCCGTTGACGTCGCTGTACGTGTTGTTGAAGTTGTACGTGCCGGCCAGACCCGTTTCCGCGGCGGGGATGACCACCTGGGTGCCGGTGGGCTGGTACAGGTCGTTGTACCCGATGACCTTGACCTGGTACGGGGTGGCGCCGACGAGTCGGGTGGTCTGCGTCAGGTAGCCCTTGGCGATCGTGTCGTAGCTCCACTGTGCCCGCAGCGGTCCGGTGGCCGTGTTCTCGCGGACCGTCCGCTTCCGGTCAAGCGGATCGTAGGCGTAGAACAGCTTCTGGTTCCGGGCATCCGTGCTGGAGCTGACTCGGCCGGCGTTGTCGTAGGTCAGCGTCGAGGTGCCCTTGTCCGGATCTGTGGTCTGGGACGTGCGGCCGCGCATGTCGTATGCGTAGGTCCACCGGTTCCCGGCCGGGTCGGTCATCCGCTCCAGCTGGCCCTTGCGGTTGAAGGTGTAGGTGGTGGAGTCGTAGGCGCCGGTGGGCATGGCCGCCTGGTACTGGCGCAGCTCCACCGTCCGGCCGCGAGCGTCGGTCAGCGTCGAGGTGGCGGTGCCACCCGACGGCGGGGTGATGTCGATCCGATCGCCGGTGTAGGACGTGAGCGTCGACCAGCGGGCCACGTCGTAGGGCTGGAACACCGCGGCGACCGTACGGCCGGCTCCGTCGAGGACGGTGCGGATCTGGCTCGGCACGTCGGTGGCCTGGGTGGCGGTGACCAGCGTCGTGTCCGGTGCGCCCGTGGCGTAGTACGCCCCGTACGCCTTCACCGGCCGGCCGGCGCTGTCGTAGAAGGCGTCGGTGAGCACGCGCCCGCCGGCGGGCGACGGGGCCTGCGTCTGCCGGGACCGCAACATCCCGTCGAAGAGCGCATGCGACGTGACATAGGTGCCGTCGGTGTGCAGCCTTGAGGTCGATACCGCGGTAGCGCCGTCGGTCCGCAGCAGGTAGGCGAAGGTCATGCTCGCCGACTCGGTGGTCCGGTCGCGGTTGGGCAGCCACGCCGCCGTGAGGCGGCCCAGCCCGTCATAGGCCAGGTCGGCGCGCTTGCCGTTGGCATCGACGAGGGTCGTCGACGCGCCCCAGGCCGGCTCCACCGTCGTGGTGGACACATGGCCCAGCGCGTTGGTTACGGTCGTCCCGGTGACCAGCCCACCGATCGAGGGCGTGTACGCGGTGGTGGTCAGCGCGTCGACGGCGTTCCACGACTGCACGGTCCGGCCGTGCGCGTCGTACGCGGCCCGGCCGATGGTGGTGAAGGTTGGTGCGCCGCCGTTCCAGGTCGCCATGGTCTCGACTCGCGTCGGAAGGCCACGCGTCGGCTGGGTCAGGAACGTCTGGTTGTCATAGGAGGTGTGCACCTCGCCGATGACGTCCGCGTCGGTGAGTGAGCCGCCGCTCGCGGCACACGCGACCGCATAGGAACGCGCCCGGTGTGGACGGTCCACCAGCCAGGCCGTCGTGTTGCGGGGCTCGTACTCGGTCTTCGTGCACAACTCGTCACCGGTCACGTTGGCGTCGCCCAGGTCGTCGACCTGGACCGCCATGCCGTAGGAGTCGAACGTGGTCTGGACCGTCGTGACGCGGTCGGGACGGCCGCCATCCAGCGTCGTCCTGGTGTGGCTCGCCGCGAGGCCGGTGAAGCGGGAGTCCACAGTGGTGCCATTGATGGTGCGGCTCGCCGTCGGGGAGGACCGCCACGGCTGGAACACCTGCCGGGACACAACAGCGCCGCCCGGACCGTTGAAGGCGGTCGACTCACGGGTCATGCCGGCGTAGGCGTCCTCATCGGCGACGTCGGGCACGCCGGTGCCCGGCACCATCACAGTGCGCGTCCCGGACGGCAGATGGTCACCGTGCATGCCGCGCAGGAACCGGCTCTCGGTGTAGGTCTGCTGGCCCGGGTCGCCGACGGTGAGGGCGACCCGGCCGTAGCCGCGCCACTGCGACCACGTCTTGTCCTCCGGGTCGATAAGCCCGTCGTCGTCGGTGTAGTGCCACGCCGCACCGTCGAGATAGGAGTACGCGTAGACCACGCGTGGACTTCCGCGCGGTGGCGCACCGCCGGTGTGGGCGTCCTCGTAGATCGTCGTGACCAGGTACTTGTGGAACCAGTCGGTGACCGGGTTCAAGTATCCCTCGGGCGTCCACCGAACGGGATAGCAGCGCCGGGTATTGCTGGACGGGTCGGGCATCGGCTGGCCGGCGACGCAGTCCGGCGGGGAATAGTTGACGCTGAGCGTGCCGCCGGTCTCGTTGCGGATCATCGCGATGCGCCACCAGTTCATGGCCGCGGCGAAGTCGCCGGTCGCGTCGACCCGGTTGGCCAACTGCACCCCGGTGAACTCGATGTCAGGCACCGTGGTCGTCGTGCCCACCAGGCCGGCTCGGGAGATCTTCGACAGCCACAGCCCGGCACGGGTGCCGTCGCCGGGGTCCGGGAAGGTATGCGTGAAGGTCCACCGCTCCACGTCCCGGTACGCCGACCCGCCCCACACCTGGGTGGTCACGGTGGCGAGCCGCTTCGTCGTCCAGAACGTGGGCGACTTCGTTGTGCACGGCGCGGCGGCGCAGTCGCTGTCCCAGGGGGTGTCGGGCCAGTGTGCCTCGTCGTGCGTGGAGCAGTCGGACAGGCATCGGTCGTCGCTGTTGAACACCACCTTCGCCGGGGCGGAGGCGTCGAGGACGCTGTCCACGTCTGGTTCGGGAACGGTGTCGCGGCGGGTGCCGTACGCGATGGACGAGAGGTAGCCGCCCCGGTCGTAGCTGGCGGCGTCGCCCGGGTCGTTGTTGCGCCCGTACCGATTGGTCTCCTTGACATACCAGTACGAGGCCGAGTTGTTGCTGAGGTCGACGACGTAGTCGAGATTCCACCGCCACGCCTGCACGCAGTCGGAGTCGGCGAAGGCGGTGCTGTGGCAGGGTTCGCCCGGGTCGTTTCCGAACACCGGCGCCGTCCAGGCCGATTTCGTCTCCGGGTCGCCGCTGCTCCAGCCCGGCAGCCGGTTCGCGCCAAACCAGAACTGCGTGCCGTCTGTCGTGGTGACCACCCAGTATTCGCCGTTGTCGTCGCCGTTGACCGCGCCGGTCAGGCGCTGGATGCGGGAGCCGTCGTCACCACGCAGGTGCCAGCGGTCCTCGGTGGAGTTGTAAATCAGCTCACCGGAATGCCCCGCCAGCGACAGCGTGGCGTTGTCGGTCTCCCAGCACTGGTCGCCGGTCTTCGTGCTGTTGTTGGCCGCACCGTCCATGTCTTTGGCACACGCCCGGTAGCGGCGCTCGATGAAGCCGCCGGGCGCGAACTCGAAGCCCTCGCCCATCCACGACGGCTGGTTGTTCGAGGCCGCATGGCGGCCATCGACCGACTGCGACGAGTAGCTCAGCGCGAGGTCGGTCGCCGGCCCACCCGACGCCGGCGGCACCCGCATCGGATACGACCAGGTGAACGCGCCCGAGTTTCCACCGGCAGACCAGGTCGACGACGCTCGCAGTGAGGTGGCCGTGTAGTCGCCAGCCGGGCCCGACGGACCGGCCTCAAGCGCCAGCAGTCCGAGCCCCGCTCCGACGGTGACGTTGGCGGACACGGACTCGGCGGCCGCGTTGTTGCGGGACCGCAGCGGCGTCCCGGCGCATCCACGTTCGTCCGGTGTAGACAGGGCGCACTCGGGCAGGGCGACCAGCCGCAGCCGGGACGCCCAGTCCCCGCCGTACGCGGTGGCGAAAGCGCCGTAGTCCACACTCACCGTCACCGTGCCGGTGGTTGCCACGCCATCGGCCTGGCCCAGCCGCAGCAGTACGCCGGCGACCTTCGCCCTGGCCGTCGCCGCACGGTCGAGCACCTCCACCCGTACCCGGCCGGGCTGTTGCGTCGCCGCACCTATACGCACTGGAAGGCCGTCCGCCGGCACCGACGCGCCCAGGCCGCCCGCGATGTCCGAGCGGGCGCCGCCGCCTTCGACCTCCCGCCAGCTGGCCGGTACGGCGACGACGGCCGTCCCCGGCGCTGGCCAGACCGGCTTCGGCTTCCGCGACGCCGCCGGCATCGCCGGTGCCGCCGGCTGGGGCGACGGAGCCACCCGCGACACGGGCACCGCCGGCACCGGTTGCACGCCGGGCTTTACGAACCGCGACCCGGCCGCCGGCGCGGCTGCCTGCAGCACGCCGCCGGCCATGACCGCGGCCAGGGCAGCGGCG
>JAEHDK010000361.1 GCA_016880465.1 Micromonosporaceae bacterium | reverse complement strand
CTCTCGGCCTTGTTGAGCAGCCGTTCCCAGCGCTCGGTCATCGGCCGCACCAGTCCACCGCCGAGGCCGACGACCGCTATGCCGCCGAGCGTCGCGAGCGCGGTGATGAGGACCGGCAGCGTCACGGTCGTCGCGACGCCAACCTGGCTGAGCGCGGCGATCAGGCCGAGTACGACGATGCCGACCTGCGCGGACCGGGCCAGCAGCCGGCCGTACGACAGCCCGCCGAGGGCGTTGCGGATGAGATCGAACACCGCGTTCGCGATCGCGGCCGCGACGACGACTATCACGCAGGCGACCAGGAGCCGCGGCAGCCAGGCGACGACCCGGTTGATCATATCGCTGACGGGGTTGGGTCCGAACACGCCGAACCCGAGCTGCAGGGTGATCAGCAGGAGGGCGTAGTAGACGATCTTGGCAACCAGGGTCGACGGTTTGGCCTGACCGGTCCACCGCTGCAGCCCGCTGTGCTGGGCGAGCCGGTTGAAACCAGCCCGGTCCAGCAGGCGGTCGGCCAGCCGGTAGAGCACGCGGGAGACTAGCCAACCGACGAACAGGATCAGTCCGAAGATGACGACCTTCACACCGACGTTCACGGTGCGGTCGACGACGTTGCCCACCGTGTCACTGATGCCGGCGGCCAGGTTGTCGGACATCGCCCCTCCTCGCGGACCAGCGGACGCTCGGCACGCCCGTCCTGGCGGAGCATAACCCTCAATTAGCGCTAATTAGCGACAAATAAGATTCCCCGGCGGCGCCCCGAAACGGGCGGCCCGGAACCGCCGCAGCGGGGCGTTCACCTGCTGGTATGAAGATCACAGTGGTGGACATCCGGGTTTGCTCACGTAAACTCGACTCACCAACCGGGCCGACGCCGTCCCCAGCTGGCACCAATAGTGACGACGAGCAGGAGGCCCCCCTTGGCGTCGCCCTACCCTCAATCGCCCGCACCCGCCGACCGGCAAGGACTCTACGACCCCGCCTTCGAGCACGACTCGTGCGGTGTGGCGTTCGTCGCAGACCTGGCCGGCGGGCGTACCCATGACGTGGTCGCCATGGGGTTGCAGGCGCTGCGCCGGCTGGACCATCGCGGCGCGCGCGGCGCCGAGCCGGACACCGGCGACGGCGCGGGCATCCTGCTCCAGGTGCCGGACCGGTTCTGCCGGGAGATCGTGGACTTCCCGCTGCCGCCGGCCGGGCAGTACGCCACCGGGCTGGTCTTCCTGCCCACCGGACCGGTCGAGGCGGCGCGCGCGGTCGCGGTGCTGGAGAAGTACGCCCAGGCCGAGGGCGCCCGGGTGCTCGGTTGGCGCGACGTACCGGTGCGGCCGGCCGGGCTCGGGGCCGGCGCCGAAGCCGGCCGGCCGCTCATCCGGCAGGTCTTCCTGGCGGCCGCCCGGCCGGGGGGTGCGCCGCTGGCCGGCCTCGACCTCGACCGGGTCGCGTACTGCGTGCGCAAGCAGACCGAGCGGGAGACCAGGGAGCGCGGGGTGGCCGCGTACTTCCCGTCGCTGTCCGCGCGCACGGTCGTCTACAAGGGCATGCTGACGCCGGAGCAGCTGGTCGGGTTCTTCCCGGACCTGGCTGACCCGCGCGTCGAGAGCGCGATCGCACTCGTGCACTCCCGGTTCTCCACCAACACGTTCCCGTCCTGGCCACTGGCTCATCCGTACCGGTTCATCGCGCACAACGGCGAGATCAACACCATCCGGGGGAACCGGAACTGGATGGCGGCCCGCGAGGCGCTGCTCGCCACGGGCGCGCTGCCGGGCGCCATCGAGCGCCTCTTCCCGGTCTGTACGCCGAACGCGTCGGACTCGGCCAACTTCGACGAGGTGCTGGAGCTGCTCTGCCTTGCCGGCCGGAGCCTGCCGCACGCCGTACTCATGATGATCCCGGAAGCCTGGGAGAACGACCCGGCGATGGACCCCGCCAGGCGGGCCTTCTACCAGTTCCACGCGTGCCTGATGGAGCCCTGGGACGGGCCCGCGTCGGTGGCATTCTCCGACGGTACGGTCGTCGGCGCGGTGCTCGACCGCAACGGGTTGCGGCCGGGCCGCTGGTGGCGTACGGCCGACGGGCTCGTCGTGCTGGCCAGCGAGGCCGGCGTGCTCGACCTCGACCCCGCGTCGATCGTGGCCAAGGGCCGGCTGGCACCCGGCCGGATGTTCCTGGTGGACACCGCGGCCGGCCGGGTCGTCGAGGACGACGAGATCAAGGCCGAGCTCGCGGGCGCCCAGCCGTACGGTGAGTGGCTGCACGGCGGCCTGATGCACCTGGAGTCGCTGCCCGCCCGCCCGCACCTGGTCTACACGCACGACTCGGTGCTGCGCCGGCAGCAGACGTTCGGGTACACCGACGAGGAGCTCAAGCTGCTGGTCGGGCCGATGGCCCGGACCGGTGCCGAACCGGTCGGCTCGATGGGCACCGACACCCCGGTCTCCCCGCTGTCCACCCGGCCGCGGCTGCTCTACGACTACTTCCACCAGCTGTTCGCCCAGGTGACCAACCCGCCGCTCGACGCGATCCGCGAGGAGCTGGTGACCAGCCTGTCGCTCGCGATCGGGCCGGAGGGCAACCTGCTCGACCCGGGCCCGGCGAGCTGCCGGCAGATCGTCCTGCCGTACCCGGTGATCGACAACGACGAGCTCGCCAAGATCCTCTCCATCGACGCGGACGGGGACATGCCCGGCTTCAAGGCGGTCCGGGTCTCCGGGCTGTACCGGGTACGGGACGGCGCGGCCGGCCTGCGGGCGCGGCTGGTCGAGATCTGCCGGCACGTGTCGGAGGCGATCGAGGACGGGGTACGCATCCTCGTGCTCTCCGATCGGGACTCCACTGTGGACCTGGCGCCGATACCGTCACTGCTGCTGACTGCCGCGGTGCACCAGCACCTGGTCCGGGAGCAGACCCGTACGCAGGCCGCGATCGTGGTCGAGTCGGGTGACTGCCGCGCCGTGCACCACGCCGCGGTGCTGCTCGGGTACGGCGCCGCGGCGGTGAACCCGTACCTCGCCACCGAGTCGATCGAGGACATGGTCTTTACCGGTGCGCTGGCCGGCCGGGCGCCGGCGGCCGCCACGCGGTCGTATCTCAAGGCGCTCGGCAAGGGCGTACTGAAGATCATGTCAAAGATGGGCATCTCGACCGTGTCCTCGTACTGCGGCGCGCAGGTCTTCGAGGCGGTCGGGCTCGACGGCCGGCTCGTCGACCGGTACTTCGCCGGCACGACGAGCCGCATCGGCGGCATCGGGCTCGCCGAGATCCACGCCGAGGTGCTCGCCCGGCACGCCCGGGCGTACCCGGCCAACCCGGCCGCCCGGGCGCACCGCCGGCTCGATCCGGGCGGCGAGTACCAGTGGCGGCGCGAGGGCGAGCTGCACCTGTTCAACCCGGAGACGGTGTTCCTGCTGCAGCACGCGACGAAGACCGGGCAGTACGACGTGTTCCGCCGGTATACGTCCACAGTGGACGAGCTTTCCGCACGGGCCTCGCTGCGCGGGCTGTTCGCGCTGCGCGAGGGGCTGCGGCCGGCGGTGCCGCTGGCCGAGGTCGAGCCGGCGGCCGAGATCGTGCGGCGGTTCGCCACCGGCGCCATGTCGTACGGCTCGATCTCGGCCGAGGCGCACGAGACGCTGGCGATCGCGATGAACCGGCTCGGCGGGCGGTCCAACACCGGCGAGGGCGGCGAGGACCCCGACCGGCTGACCGACCCGGTCCGCCGGTCCGCGGTGAAGCAGGTCGCGTCCGGCCGGTTCGGGGTCACCACCGAGTACCTCGTACACGCCGACGACCTGCAGATCAAGATGGCCCAGGGCGCCAAGCCGGGCGAGGGCGGCCAGCTGCCCGGCAGCAAGGTGTGGCCCTGGATCGCGCGGACCCGGCACGCCACCCCGGGCGTCGGGCTGATCTCGCCGCCGCCGCACCACGACATCTACTCGATCGAGGACCTCGCCCAGCTGATCTACGACCTGAAGAGCGTCAACCCCCAGGCGCGCGTACACGTCAAGCTGGTCGCCGAGATGGGCGTGGGCACCGTGGCCGCCGGCGTCGCCAAGGCGAAGGCGGACGTCATCCTGATCTCCGGCCACGACGGTGGTACGGGTGCTTCGCCGCTGAACTCGCTGAAGCACGCGGGTGCACCGTGGGAGCTGGGTCTCGCCGAGACCCAGCAGACGCTGTTGCGCAACGGGTTGCGGGACCGGGTGACGGTACAGGTCGACGGCCAGCTGAAGACCGGCCGGGACGTGGTGGTCGCCGCATTGCTCGGCGCCGAGGAGTACGGGTTCGCCACCGCGCCGCTGATCGTCGCCGGCTGCGTGATGATGCGGGTGTGCCACCTGGACACCTGCCCGGTCGGCATAGCGACGCAGAACCCGGTGCTGCGCGAACGGTTCACCGGCAAGCCCGAGTTCGTGGAGAACTTCTTTCTCTTCCTCGCCGAGGAGGTCCGGGAGTGGTTGGCGCGGCTGGGTTTCCGCTCGCTCGACGAGGCGGTCGGGCACGCGGAGGTGCTCGACGTGCGGCCGGCCGTCGACCACTGGAAGGCGCGCGGCCTCGACGTCGGTCCGGTGCTCTTCGTACCCGAGCTGGCCCGGGACGCGGCCCGGCGGCGGGTCGCCGCCCAGGACCACGGCCTGGCCGACGCCCTCGACAAGGAGCTGATCCGGCAGGCGGCCCCGGCACTGGCCGACGGTACGCCGGTCCGCTTGCGGTTCGCCGTACGCAACGAACAGCGCAGTGTCGGCGCGATGCTCGGCGGCGAGGTGACCCGCCGGTGCGGCAAGGCCCTGCCCGACGACACGATCGAGGTGACCCTGCACGGCACCGCGGGCCAGTCGTTCGGCGCGTTCGTGCCGGCCGGCGTCACGCTGCGCCTGTACGGTGACGCGAACGACTACGTCGGCAAGGGCCTCTCCGGTGGCCGGCTGGTGATCCGGCCGGACGCGGCCGCACCGTTCGCCGCGGAGGACCAGATCATCGCCGGCAACACGATCCTCTACGGTGCGACCAGCGGCGAGCTGTTCTGCCGGGGGCGGGTCGGCGAGCGGTTCGCGGTGCGCAACTCGGGCGCGGTGGCCGTCGTCGAAGGCGTCGGTGACCACGGTTGCGAGTACATGACCGGCGGTACGGTCGTCGTGCTCGGCCCCACCGGCCGCAACTTCGCCGCCGGGATGTCCGGCGGGCAGGCGTACGTGTGGCGCCTGGATCCCAACCGGGTCAACCGCGAGCTGGTCGACCTCCTGCCCGTGTCGTCCGGCGACCAGCTGGTGCTGCGCGAGCTGGTCGAGCGGCAGTACGCGGAGACCGGCTCGGCGGTAGCGGCCGCGTTGCAGGCGCGCTGGCACTGCGCGGTCGAGGAGTTCACCGCGATCGTGCCGCGGGAGTACCGGCGGGTCATGGCGATCGCGCGGGCGGCCGAGGCGGCCGGCCTGGACGTGGACGCCGAGATCATGGCGGGAGCCGCTCGTGCCTGATCCCAAGGGCTTCCTCCGGTACGACCGGCGGCTGCCGAGGCGGCGGCCGGTTTCGGTACGGATCCAGGACTGGCGCGAGGTGTACCCGCCGGCCGGCGAGGCGCTGATCCGCGAGCAGGCGGCCCGGTGCATGGACTGCGGCGTGCCGTTCTGCCACGACGCCTGCCCGCTCGGCAACCGGATCCCGGACTGGAACGACCTCGTCCGTACGGACGGCTGGGACACCGCGATCGAGGCGCTGCACGCGACGAACAACTTCCCCGAGTGGACGGGCCGGCTCTGCCCGGCGCCGTGCGAGGCGGCCTGCGTGCTCGGCATCGGTGGCGGTCAGCCGGTCACCATCAAGCAGGTCGAGGTCGAGATCATCGATCGGGCGTTCGACGCCGGGCTGGTGGCGCCGCAGCCGGCCCCGGCGCCGTCCGGCCGTACGGTCGCGGTGGTCGGCTCCGGCCCGGCCGGTCTCGCCGCCGCCCAACAGCTCGCCCGGGCCGGGCACGCGGTGACCGTCTACGAACGCGACGACGCGCTCGGCGGCCTCCTGCGCTACGGCATTCCGGACTTCAAGCTGGAGAAACAGCACATCGACCGCCGGCTCGACCAGCTGCGGGCCGAGGGCGTGCGGTTCGTCGCCGGGGTGGACGTGGGCCGCGACATCTCCGCCGCCAAGCTGCGGGAGCGACACGACGCCGTACTGCTGGCGTGCGGGGCGCTCGCCGGCCGCGACATGCCGACCACACCAGGCCGTGCGAAGGTTGGCATCCATCGGGCGATGGAGCATCTCGTCGCGGCGAACCGGGCGGTAGCTGGTGGACCTGAGCCGGCCATCACCGCGGCCGGCCGGCACGTGGTGATCATCGGCGGTGGGGACACCGCCGCGGACTGCCTCGGGGTTGCCCACCGGCAGGGCGCGGCCGCGGTGACCCAGCTCGACATCTACCCGGAGCCGCCGTCCACCCGGGACGAGGAGCGCGACCCGTGGCCCGTCTGGCCGTGGATCCTGCGCAGCTACCCGGCCCACGAGGAGGGCGGCGAGCGAGTCTTCGCCGTCGCGGTACAGGAGTTCGTCGGCGACGACCGGGTCCGGGCGATCCGGCTGGCGGAGGTGACGGTCGAGCGGCACGAGGGCCGCCGGATCGTGACACCGGTGCCGGGTACCGAGCGTGAGCTGCCCGCCGACCTGGTCCTGCTCGCGATCGGGTTCAGCGGTACGGATGCCGTGGCGGCACTGGACCAGCTCGGCGTACCGCTGGATCCGTCCGGGGCCGTCGACTGTGGACCCGACTGGCAGACCGGCGTGGACGGTGTGTTCGTGGCCGGCGACATGCACCGCGGCGCGTCGCTCATCGTCTGGGCGATCGCCGAGGGCCGAGCGGCCGCGGCCGGCGTCCACGCGTACCTCGGTGGCGATGGTAGCCTGCCGGCGCCGGTGACGCCGGGTGCTCAGCCGCTCGGCCGGCGCTGACTGGGCCGGGTGCGGGTTTCGTAGTCGGTGGGGCTGAGGTATCCGATCGCGGAATGAACAGGTCGTCAGCCGGTCTGGAAGAGGCGCACGATCACCTCCAGGGCAACGAGCCCGCCTGTCAGCCTGGCCAGCGCCTTCCACCGGGCGCTCGCGCGGAGAGTGATGGAGTCGGCCAGCGGGATCATCGCCAAAGCGAACCCCGCGTACATCGCGTGCCACCATTCCTTGGGCCGGTGCCCGCCGACCAGCAGGGCCAGCCCACCGGCGGCGGCCATCACCACCAGGATCAGCACCACGACCAGGCTCTGGGAGGCGAACCGGCCCGGCAGCCGGCCCCGTACCAGCCGTACGGCGGCCTCACCGGTGACAACGATCATCGCCACCAGGGTCGCGAAGGTGAGCAGGAGGTGCAGGTCACGGGCGAACATCGCACCCTGTTCCGCGGTGCGCCCCGGCATTGCTGCCGGAGCGCGGGGTCG